>JAJPYV010000430.1 GCA_021204735.1 Prevotella sp. | reverse complement strand
TTTATTTTGCTCCATATTAGTTTGTTAATATTGTCTTACAATAAGTCTCCTTATGTATCATCTTGTTTCGGGCTGTAAAGATAACAATTATATGGTCTCAACAACAGATTATCTAATTATTTGTGTGTTTAGTAGATAACGTTCAATGAGTTAACTTATGGTTTTCCCGAAGGCATACCATCCTTTTCAACATGTCATTAAACATAACCCTGTCAAATATTTATGAACAATAATATCTTGGCCTCATAAAATCGGTCGTTTACCCAATATATCTTAAGAGTATTTGAAGGATTTGCAGGTTATGGGGGTGGTACATTTGGCCTGAAGCGAAGTGGATTGAACTTTGAGGTGATAGGCTATTCCGAAAATGACCCCTATTGCTGCAAATTATATGAGGCGAATCATCCGAACGTCCCTAATTTTGGAGACATCACTACAATAAATGCAGAGGACTTACCCGATTTCGATATGTTTATGGGTGGATTCCCATGCCAGCCTTTCTCATCAGCGGGATTGGGGAAAGGAGAGTTGGATATTCGGGGAACATTATTCTACGATATTGTTCGCATTTGTGAAAGTAAGCGGCCAAAATATATTTTGCTTGAGAATGTCAAGGGACTTACGACAAACAGACACAGGGAAACGTTCGACAAGATTAAATCGGAATTAAAACGAATCGGTTATGGCGACCTTGCTTACAAGATGCTTAATACAAAGGACTATGGTATTCCTCAAAATCGCGAACGTTTATGGATGTTTGCGCAGTATGGGGGATTGCCTGACACATTCAATCTTGAACCGCCAAAGGTGAAGTTGACCAAATCCTTCGGAGATTTTCTGGATCAAAATCCACCACAGGAATTATATCTGTCAGATGCGCAAATTGCCCACCTGAAAGAAAAACATCACATACCGAGTTTCATTGTGGATAAGCCTTTGTGTTTTGATGTATATAACAAGAAGATAAAGCATGACGCTTTATGCATTACCCTTACTATGCCGGAGCACAATAGTATTCGCGCTATAGAAGTGCCGAAAGAGGGGAGAGAAATTGTTCGCAAGCTGTCCATTGCAGAACAATTTCGTTTCATGGGCTTTGAGGATGGAGAATTGATTACTGCAGGGCAGTCTTATACACAGCTGTCGAGACGGGCCGGCAACGGGTGGGATGTTAATCTTGTTGGAATATTACTCAAACATATATTTAGCCAACTTTAATTTCAAAACTATGAGACTAGATTTAGGAAGTTTTGCATTTAATTTTTCATTTGAAGGTGGCGGAGGAACCCCGTCGTGGGGTACTGCGCTGGGACAGGGAGAAGGTTATAAAATAACATGTGAAGACAGAGAGAATATCATTCTTGGTATGACCCGACAGTTTTATCCCAAAGAGAACGTCTATTGCCCACTTGGAAAAGGTGGGACGATTTTTTGTGGAAGGAATACAAATGAAATGCAGCAGGTGGCATTGTTTAAAAAAGTATATGTTAATGATAAATTCATTGGCTATCCTTTTATTTTACTTCTACAAGTTGAAGATTCCGAGCATCACAAAGGGAGACTGGCGCTGAAATATAGTCCAAAGATTTTTATAAAAGAAAATGATGATGTTTTGTACAGCAATGAAAAGTTCATAGAGAAAGTTTACGCGGTCTTTGAAATAAGTAACGAAGCATGCTGGTTTGTATATGACATAAATGTTGAGGATCAAGAGACGTTGAGATTTTCTGCGGTATTAGTTGATAAAAATAATCGTAGAACATACAAAACCATAGATGAAAGAAGACAGGAATGGACGAGTCTTATTCCATCTGGAAAAAAATCAAATTACTTAGGAACCATAAATGCTAATAACAAGTCTCTCCAGTTGATTTTTTACGGAGCTCCAGGTACGGGAAAGTCATACAGGATAAAGGAGGAAGTTCCCTTGAGTCAGACGATACGCACGACATTTCATCCTGACAGCGACTATTCAACTTTCGTCGGAGCGTATAAGCCGACCATGCAGAAGACTGGCGTACTGAATGCTGTTGGTAAAGAGGAAGAGAAAATATGTTACAGCTTTGTTCCTCAGGCGTTTCTCAAGGCATATGTCAGGTCGTGGAAGGAATATCCCAAACCGGTGTTTCTCGTTATCGAGGAGATCAACCGCGGTAATTGTGCACAGATCTTTGGGGATCTGTTTCAACTTCTTGACCGCAATGCCAAAGGATTCTCCGATTACCCGATCGATGCTGATGATGACATCAGAAGATATCTTGCGGACCAGAACTTTATATTAAGCGATTGCGATATAGACGAAGAAAACAAGGAATTTGTTCAGAAAGGGGAAAAGCTGATGTTGCCAAATAATCTGTTTATCTGGGCTACGATGAATACCAGCGACCAGTCGCTGTTCCCGATTGATTCGGCATTCAAGAGACGTTGGGACTGGGAATATGAGCCGCTTAAGTATAATAATAGCAGTTGGGTAATAGACATAGACGGAAAAAATAAATATCCTTGGGTCGAATTCCAGAAAGAGATTAATCGAAGGATATTTGACGCGACACATTCTGAAGACAAGATGCTTGGAGATTATTTTGTTAATCCGGCTGACGGAGTGATAAGCGCGAGCTTATTGAAGAACAAGGTGTTGTTTTATCTGTGGAATGACGTGTGCAAGGATGGGGAAGGGGACATTTTCCGAACAAGCGAGACGGCTGATATTCAGTTTTCAGACTTGTACAAGGATGACAACAATCAGAAACTGATTGAAATGATGAATTATCTTCTAAAAGATTATTTAGAAAAACAAAAGAAGGCTGACAAGATTGGGTCTGAAAGTGATTTGGAAAATAAAACTGAGTAACTCAAATGCTGTTATTCATTGAAGCATATCCTTACAATCTGAAGTATCG
>JAJPYV010000410.1 GCA_021204735.1 Prevotella sp. | reverse complement strand
ATAAGATATATGATTCCCAAGAAAAGATGGATTGGCACCAACCGGTGGATTATTCCAAGGTTACGCCTATACTGGAAGCAGAAATAAAAGACTCGATGGAGTTTTTATTGATGAGTATTAATTCATATTAGAGAAGCCTTTTTATCGAATCCAGTGATAATTAACATTTTCAAATAGTGCCATCGGCATACCGTTTTGCTTAAAATTCAGTCTCTGGATATAACGGCAGTTTAAACCAATCTTTCTGAAATCAAGATGGCGGAGCTTCAATCTCCGAATAAAAGGGAATTAATAATATGTTTCATTTTAAAATTCTAAGTATGCTTGTTAAGAATGTAAAAGGTTCAAGTAAAGTCTCTCCAAGTCCTCAACCTCCATATAAATCATGGTTAGAGTATTGGGAAAATTATAAAAAATCTCCATTAGATCCTGGAAAGATATACAAATGTCCTGCTTGTGGAAAGGGATATAAAAGAAGTGATTTTGATGGTTGCCACGTGCAGAAGGTAAATAGTCCAGATAAAAAATGGTATATTATTCCTTTGTGTAGCAGCTGCAATCAAAGGATAGACATTTTTGATGTAGATGCCAACCTTTTGGAGGACGTTCCGAGCAATCTTTAATTTTATGTTCTTACTCCAACCTTATTTAGAAAGGTTATAAGTCTAATTGAAGCTGCTGTCATTCTGGCACGATTACAGTGGCTTTTAAGAACGTTCAAAAATGGCATCTCCCTAGAGGAATACTTTAATGCAGACTTTTTCGCCATAACAAAAGACAGCGAAACCATATACTATAACGTGAGCTCGATATAAAATCAAAAGAGTGATAGCTGTCCGTCGTTGACAAAGGAAACATCAATGGCAGGTTTCTTGTCGAAGAAACAGCAAGCGTTACAATCATCCTCTTTATAAAAAAGCTACCCCGAAGGGTAGCCTTGCTGTAAGTGTCCTTTTGCTATCGACTTGTTGCCATAGAATAAAAACAGGACACTGCTCACATTAATGTGACAAATAGTGGGATGCCGAAGCGTGGATGAACAGAAAACTACACCCTTCGTTAGGTTTTTCCTCCCAAAAGTTCATAATCTCTATTTCTAAATAACGCCCTCTTCTTGAGTCCGTTAAATAACATCCACTTGTTTAAAGTCGCTATCCTCATAGTCCGACATCGCAAAATTAATCAAAATATGAATTATCCAATACAAATTACTGGAAAAACTAAGAAGCAGGTCACTAAATTGAATCTTTCCAATAAAAATTTGGCCGAGATACCTCAGGAGGTGTTTCAATTTACAAATCTTACCAAACTTGTATTGAGTAATAACAACATACAATCCATTCCGAAAGATATTCTAAAACTGAAGAATCTCAAAACTATTGACCTTGCTAACAATAATATCAAGGTCTTGCATAGTTCAGTTTTCAAACTACCGAAGTTGAGGATTTTAAATCTTTACAATAATAATGTAAAATCATTGCCAAAACAGTTTTATAATTCTACAATTAAAAGCTTGATAGTTGGCCATAATACGTTGACCGACTTGGATTTCAATGAGATGCGGAATATTGAAGAATTGGATGTCACCTACAATAAACTCAAATGTATTGTTGTAGGGAAGGATGCCTTAAACTTTAAAATTCTACGTGTCAAAGGCAATCCATTGGAATCATGCTCTATCGATGAATTTGTGATTAGGAACTTGAAATTTATAGATATAGATTCAATACAACCATTAAAAGCACCAAAGGTCACAACTATGGATAATAAAAAGCATATATTTATCAGCTACTCACATGAGGATAGCTCTTGGTTGAAAAAGTTGGAAAAACATTTGAAGGGATTAAGCAGATATTGGGATATAGATGTATGGGATGACCAAAGATTAAGAGTTGGCGACAATTGGAAAACAGAAATAACAAAGGCTTTAAATCATGCTGATATTGCTATTTGTCTAATATCCGCTTCATATACAGCTTCTGATTTTATTGCTAATAATGAGTTACAGCCAATTTTAAAAAATGCCTCTGAAAAAGGGACAACAGTTATTCCTGTATGTGTCTCTGCATCTGACGCATTTGAAGATTGTGGTCTGTCTGATTATCAGGCTGCAAATGACCCAAAGAAAACATTATCAGAATGTTCTGAAGCTGAGGTTGAACGCATACTGGCTAATTTAATGGGAGAGTTGAAATCGATACTGAAACAATAAAAAGCAAACGTCCCTTCAAAAAAAAGCTCCCAGACAAATATATAATTTAACGTGAGCCCCAAAAGTTGAGCACAAAACTTTTGGGGCTCATTTCATGTTGGAACCATCGCTTTGAATAGGCTTTCTCAAGACTACCATTGAACCAGACTACCATTGAACAAGATAACTTGACAAGCTTTCAATGTCATCAAATTCTTTTACCTGTGAATGGGTCTCATTGAAAACACGTTTTGATTCACGTGCTTTCTTAACTGTTTCATACATAGATTTGACAATGCCAGTCATGCTCTCCAATGAGATATTTTCATTTTCTTTCACCAAACTGAATAATTCATCTGCAAACGATCTCGATATGAATTGCACCTCTTCAAAGTTAAGTTTTATATTCCCTTCGACACCATCCATTTCTGACCGTATAATATTTGCATTGGCTCTTGAACGAATGTCCTTGCTGATTAATTCCGCTATTCTCAATTCCTTATCCATGTCACTATTATTTATCTAATATATTTATTATAATCAAAATCTGATGGTATATTGACAGGGATTTTCATTAATATGACAGTCCCGTTCCATTGTATCGACGGAGGAAGCTTTACATATACCGAACCGTTGGAATCATGCCTATGAAAAGCACCGCCTGATAGCATAAAAAATGAGCCATGAAGGCCTTCTACCAACACTGTCTCTAAAACACATCTCCGAG
>JAJPYV010000224.1 GCA_021204735.1 Prevotella sp. | reverse complement strand
CTTGAACTTTGTTTGGCAGCCAGACATCATCCTGGTCACAAAGAAAAATATAATCCCCCTGTACCTTTTTCAGGGTATTTTCAAAGTTGTACTTGAACCCATGCCTGCCCTCGTTTTGGAAAATTTTTATCCTCTTGTCCCCGATAGACTGTATCAGGGACAACGTCTGGTCATGGCTGCCGTCATCAGAAATTATCACCTCATCATTGTCCGACAGTTGCGACAGTATTGAACGGATTTGTTCCTCAATGTACTTCTCGCCATTATACGTTGCAATGCATACCGATACTTTCATAATCCTATAACAATTATCTATTCCTGTTATTACTTTCTTAGCGGAATTTTAATAAGTACTGGTCAATACCGCAATCTTGAAGAAAAGATATGTCTTGGTGTCAGAACATTTGAAACGTCTGGAAAACAACAGCTTTATCCTATTGAAAAAACCTTGTCTGCCATTGACGAACAAATCTAATGTCTCCTTGTTCTCCTCAGGCATAAAATCGTAAAAGCCTTTCTTAATCTCGCACGCACGCCTCCACCGTGAATGTTCCTTGCTTGTCAGGCGTTTCATCCTCAATTTCCACTCATGCAAAGCACTGTATTCCTGCCCTATTGCATTGTTCCCGTGCTGGCGGTAAAGAATATGTGGTGCCTTGTCAAAGATCACCTTGGCACCCACAGCCATCGCCACGCCAAACGCCCATGCGTCGTGCATCGGAATGTAAATAGGCGAATAAGTTTTAAGGATGTTGCGCAGCTCACTGTTCATCACCACCGTACACCCACTGCAATACTCATATACAAGAGCCTCCCCGAATGTAAGCAGAGGATTTATCCCAACGCTTTCAAGAGGTTTCAGATTCTTGTCAGCCGGCTGTGTCTGGCAGAAATACAGGGCAGGCATTAGCTCATAATCTTTCAGACTGTCAACAGCCACTTTCAGCTTTTCTGTTTTCCAATAGTCATCCTGGTCAGAGAAAGCGAAATAATCGGCATCATCAGCATCGTAAAGCAACTGCATGAAACTCCTTGCTGGTTTCAGATTATCACCGCCATACCACTTCAACCGACCTTGTTGTTGGTATTCATTAAGAATATTCAAAGTATTATCTGATGAGCCATCATCCCTGACGAGAATTTTGCATTCCACTCCATCTTGTGCCAAGATGGAGTTTAATTGCTCCCGAAGATACTTTTCCCCATTGTATGTTGACATTAAGACAATTATTTTATTTTTCATGTCTGTTTTCCTCTCCAATGAAAGCTGAATGTTATTTTCTGCTGCACCATTATAACGACAAAGAAAATAAATTGCACCACAGTAACAAGACTCAACATGATATTATCCTGATAAAATTGCAATACCAATACATGAGCTATATATGTATAAATACATTTTCCTATTCCGTTGCCGTTTCTGAACAGACGGTATGCCCAGCCACTAAACAGGCCATATACCAATGCGAAAAATGCAACCCCTGAATATCCGAAATCCTGGTAAAATGGCTGCATTATGGTATATACATTAGTGGGAATAGGAACAAATACAAAATCCTGCAACTTTGAGTTTACTACCACATTATATCCAAAACGATCAAGAAAAATGTATATTACCTCAAATGTATGTGACCCGAATTGCTGTGATACGTCAATTTCAACCGTGCCGAAAGCCACAGGAGGTGAAAGGATATACATACTAAGAAAATCCAAAATTGTAATTTCTTCTTTTGTATCTGTTGACTGCACTTCGCGTGATAAATTGAAAAGAAAGAAAAGAATAAAAATCACAAAAGCCCAGATGATAATAGAACGTATTTTTATGTATCCGCGCTCAAAAAGGACAAATACGGTCGCCAAGAAAGCGAAAAACAGTCCTCCCTTCTCCATAATTGCAAAACAAGACAGAAAAACAGCAAAGTAGATAGTTATTATCTGCCATTTGGGAATATGCGGATATCTCCATAACGCAATTACAAGAAGTACTTGATTGAGAATATATGAATAATTGAGAAAACCAAAGCTCTGGTCTCCAAACACCGAAAAGATACGTATGTTGTAGAGCATATCCGTAGGATCAAACATCAATACAATTTTCAATATCTGATACAAATACATCGGGGTGATAATCATGGACACAACGTAAATCACATTGAACAACTTATCACTCAACGGCATATCGCACAATACTGCTGCATTTTCATCCTTGACACCTGGAAGAAGATAATAGGTCAGGAGAGACGAGACACATATAATCGGAATCCACAAAGAAATACTGACATAAAACTGTTCACTGAGAGGATACAGCAAGTCTCCCTGAAATTGCATGGCAAAAATCATGATAAACCATATTGCCGCAGTAATAAACCACGGAGAAAAGTAATCACCTATCTTATATACCCAAAAGGCGATTAACATTACTGCCAATATGATTATTATCGCAATCTCCATATTACGCTAATTTTTTACTTTTTAACAACCTCTCAAAAAGTATCCACCATGTGGTGAATACAAATCCGAGAAACAAGAACAAAAAAACATAAACAAGAAATATAGGCTCAAATGAATTTACAGGCACTGTTGCGTTTTTAAAAACGGAAAATGACGTGATATTTCTGTGGTGCAGTATCTCGGCACGTATATATTGTTCGTATGCATCACTGTAATCATCAAAAGCCTTATTGCGCTCCTTGTTCAATGCACTGAGAGTTATTTTCACATTTGGCATGGTTTCATCAAAATGACTGTCCCTATATGAAATATATTCATCCTGTGCCTTAAAATATTCTTTCTCAAGTTGGTTTTTCTTCTTTTCCGCATTTATCAAGTTCGCTTGTGAATATTTCCTTCTGTTATCTATTATTTCTTTTTGAAAACGGTTTTTGACAGAGTCTGCTAAAAGAGCCGCAACCTCTGCATTAT
>JAJPYV010000128.1 GCA_021204735.1 Prevotella sp. | reverse complement strand
CATGCTTCTGCAAGAAGGGAACGGCTGCATTGGGAACCGCAATTCTGAAGAATCGCTTCTTCAGGGTGAATGCAATGTTTTTTATGCATCCTGTCGAATGCTTTCCACTCCCTCATCTCTACATTGATGACACCCTCATCTCTACATTGATGACACCCGCTCATTTCCAATGTTTTACGGGAATATTTGGAAATATGTAAGATTCTAATTTAAGTCTCGCGCTATAATATGACAGTGCCACGCCTGGTCAATGCCTCACCTTCTAAATCTATTCCCGTGTATAGGACTGCTTATTGTCTATAGGTTTTTAAAGCCATATTTCATCTCCAAAAGAATGTGTTAAAATTATGGGATACACGTTGATTTTCAGGAGGTAATTGCATATATCTCCCATATAGGGAAAAGAGGTTAGCTTCAAAACCTTTCATGATATAAAACTCTTTATCCTCAAATTTATGGAGTACAAAGCCAACCATATTCTTCTTGGGTTGCCATTCTTTTATGCCATAATGCGCGGTGGTAAAAAAATAATCATGAGTTGTATAATCATATCTTCTACGCTCCTTTATCAATTCTTCAAATTTATCGGTAAATACAAAAGTCTCTATTGCTCTTTGTACGATGAATTTAACTTTTTGGGTTAGTCCCTTCCCTTTCAATATAACTGAAATAGGGCATTCTTTTATACTTACCCATCTGCTTAACCTTTCTAAGCGTTTAATCTTTCTTATATGTTTTGACGCTTCCCTCTTCTCCCCTGGAATGCCATCACACGGCAAGATATCAATCCAAATTCCTGTTTTTTCTGAACACCAAGGAACTACTCCAGGGTCAACATACGTTTTTTTCATCTCACAGATTCTTGCATACGGGAATCTGATGGCCTTGCTATCTGCACGTTCATGGGAAAACAGCTTATAGCCTTGCTTAGACTGGTATGTGTTTACAAGACGATCATAATCCGGACGAGGCAGCTGTATATCCACATCATCATCCCAAGGAATAAAGCCATTATGTCGGATTGCACCCAACAATGTACCACCACTCAATGAATAGTGTATGTTGTTCTCCACACAAAACTCATGAACGTCTTTAAGGATATCCAAACTAACCTGCTGTACCTCCTTTATTGTCATCTGTCTCATAATTGTCACTGAATTGAAAGTATTTGGCTAATCGTTTTTTTTATTCCTGCTGCTATGTGCGTTTGTGGAAGCCATCCCAATGCTTCCAGTTTTTCCGTTGAAAAGATGGACTTTGTGACGGGATTATAGCCTTTCTTTTCAGCTTCATCGGGTACGTCAATTACCACTTTTTTACCACCGGCATCTGCTGTCAGTTCCGCCAGTTCCTTGATTGTGATGTTTGAACCGTTGTCGGCAATGTTGTATCCCTGCCCACACTCCCCTTTCAACAGGATGTGCAATAAAGCGGATACGCAATCGACCACATAACACCAAGAACGGAATTGCTTTCCCAGGCTTTTCATCACTATGTCTTCATCGTGGAGTACGTTGCGGATGAACTGGGCATACACCCTATTGTCGCTTTCCGTGAAATTCGGACCGTAAACGTGGCTGGGGCGGGCAATCACCACGTCCGCACCATATTCCGAAGCGTATGACGCACACAAAGTCTCGGCTGCACGCTTGGAAGAAGGATAACAAGAACGAGGCGAGGTGCTGTCCACATAACCGCTGTAATCTTCCGTGAATATGCGTCCGTCCCCTTCACCATAGACTTCACCTGAGGAAACATACAGCAACCTTCTCATACCGTGACGCAAACCATAATCCATCAAATGCTCCAAACCGTGGATATTCGACTGCATGACCTCCACCGGCTTCTGGACAAAGAAGTTGGGGCTTGCATTGCTTGCGGCATGGATGATGTAATGATAGGGGGTATCTCCTTGCAACGGCTGCATTACATCATGGCGGATGAAATGGAAATCATCGCCGTTCCAGAATGAGGCGAAACGTTTCTTAGCCCTGTCCTCGTTCCTGCCGGCGGCATACACATGATAATCTTTCTTTGGATTTGACATGAGCGTTTCCACCAAGCAGGAGCCTATTAGGCCTGTCGCCCCTGTAATTAGGATGTTGCAACCGTTCAACTTGTGCCATGGCAAGTTGCATGAGCGAACTTTTATTATGTCTTCGATGTAACCTGTCATTTCAGCCATCCCTCTTTCTGCGTATGCATGAGTGCCTTGAGCATCTCAAGGTCTTCAACGGTCGTTATCTTTATGTTCTTCTCTTCACCGGGGACGAGGTGCATTTCCCTTCCACCCACTTCGGCGACAAGCGTACATGATGCGACGGAGTCCTTTATCCCTTTTATCCTTGCTTCTTCATGGACGGCAATGATGTTTTTTAATCGGAACGTTTGCGGTGTCTGAGTACGAATCAACTTGTCGCGCGGTATGCTTGTCGTTGTGGTGAAGCCGTCCTCGCTTTCCAGTATGGCTTCACGGCATCTTATGCCCGTTACCGCATAACCGTAAGCCTTGCATGTGGCGATGTTGCTTGATATGATATCCTGCGAAAGCAGAGGGCGTACCGAATCGTGTATCAACACAAGGTCTTCGTCCTTGCAGCCTGCATCCTTTAACCCGTATATTCCATTGTGAATGGATTCCATCCCTGACTGTCCTCCGGGGAATATCCATTTGAGCTTGGTTACACGAAATTGGTTGGCATACGACTGCAATACCGTTTCCCAACCGTTTAAACAGACTACCGCTATCGCTTGTATGTCGGGATGTCTCTCGAAACACAACATTGTGTGGATGATGATGGGGCAATTGTCCACGTGCATGAACTGCTTGGGAATGTCCTGACCCATACGGTTGCCGGAACCGCCGGCTATGATTAGTGCTATATTCATGTCTGTTACTTCTTATATTGTTGATTATTAATTTGTTATTTCATTATAC
>JAJPYV010000084.1 GCA_021204735.1 Prevotella sp. | reverse complement strand
GTACCATCAACATAACGAACATCAATTCCAACCTTTACAGCCACTTTTGCCACAGGTTTAGGAAGGCGGTAGTTTCGATAAAGTTCAAAATTTTTAACAGGTTTGCCAATTGGTATCTTATATCGTATTTCATCAACTGGAATAGTTGATTTTAATCCTTCAAATATAGATTGGTTTGTATCTCCAAAAAAGAAAAAATTCTTCTTTGTCGCTTTGATAAATTCCATTATTTCTTCCTCACTAAAATCTTGAATTTCATCAACTATAATATAATCTGCGGCTTGATATTCCGGTCGTTTTTTAAACTGCCAATAATAATAAAAATCATTTTGCAATCCGAGTTCTTTTTTACCAGTACTCATATATTGATACAGAGCTTTGGTGAATACTATAACTTTATAGTTATTTCCCTTTTCTCTTTGAATACGTTGGGCTTTAATTAGAGCAAGAACTGACTTACCGCTACCTGCACAACCTTCCACGATACAGGATTTGTCAAGCGTAGCCATAAGAACCAGCAGTTGGTCATCATCAAGTTCAGACTCTTTTATCATCCAGTCTCTTTTCATGATTGTATTTTATTTTTTAGTTTTATATATTCTCCATGCTATTTTACTTAAGTCATTCGTTTTAAAAGAATGACTTACATAAAAGCTTTCATTAAATCCAGAATTACTTGCAATTATATCAAGGTTTGATGAAACAGAAGCTCTATCCAGCATTTTGGGCAGCCATTCATTTGAAACATTGCTGTATGTTGTAATATCTGTAATACATACAATACCGATGGAAGATAATTTTGACATGAATGTATTCAGAAAATGTTCGTATGGATTTTTCAGCTCAAATTGTTGTTTCGTTACAAACTCACATATTGCTTTAAACGTTATAATAAAATCATAATTTGTATTTATAACACTCTTGACAATACTCATGTCGTAAAAATCATCTATTGTTACGTTCATGATACGTGTCGATATGTTCAACCCTGTGATTTTTGTTACTTTTTCCAATATAGCTTCCAACAATCTTAAAGCAAATGCATTTCCATCCAATGCTCTAATCTCAATATTTCTGATGTTGGGCAACAATTCTGATACAGCGACTATAAAGCCTATTAGCTCACCACCTGTTCCACATCCGAAATCAAAAATTGATATTGTATCTTGACGACAATAATTGGAAATATTATCTCTGATATAGGTTGAAAATATGCAATAAGATTCTGCATAACTACGTGGAAAATAAGTACCCAAATATGACAGGATATCGGTCTTGTCCCATTCTAATACAACAAGATCTTTCCTCTTGCAACTATAGGTTGCAGATAATTCATTAAAAATGAAATCATCCAACCACCGTGGCAAATCTACATGTCTTTTTTCTATATTTGTCATAGATTTGATACTTTAATTATTCCTCTATTTCATCATCGTTTTCTTTTTCCAAGCCCTTCTCAATATCCTCAATTTGTGGCAATGACGACGCGACATCGGCAAACAATTTTTCTGTCTCGTATTGTGCTATACCCATTGGTTGCGTTATTCCACGCAATGCAAATCTTGCTTTGTTGTCGCTCTTTGTCCTGCACAGCAACAGTCCGATTGTTGGATTGTCCTCTGGCGACTTGACATATTCATCAACCGCAGAGATATAGAAATTGAGCTTGCTGACAAACTCCGGGATAAATTCCACTGCTTTCAGTTCCACCACTACATAGCAATGCAGTTTCAAGTGGTACATCAACAGGTCTATATAATAGTCATCGCCATCTACCGATACATGATATTGCCGACCGATAAACGAGAAACCCCGCCCCATTTCCAACAGGAAATCTGTAACTCTTGAGGCAAGCGACTTTTCTATATCGAGTTCGTTTTGCAGGGCTACTGTCCCTAAAAAACTGAATTTATATGGGTCTTTGAATGCGTATTTCGCAAGGTCCGACTGTGGTGATGGCAACGTGTTCTCAAAATTGGTGATTGCCTTTCCCTTTGCCTCGATATATTTGTTCTCTATCTGCATCAACATTACATCTCGGCTCCAACCATTGGCTGCCGTCTCCAAAATGTAAAACGCCCTTGTTGCCTCGTCTTTCACTTTGGTTATCAACGATATATGATGATACCATGATATTTGTGCAAGTGGCACTTGCACAAAATCTGTCTGCTCCACCCTCAGACTTGCAAGCACGCCTTTCTCTATCGGTAATTTGCTCATTTGTGCAAGCGGCACTTGCACAAATGGATAATGTGGATATGCCTTCGCAAAACTCCTCATGTTTTTCAGGTTTCTTACTGAATATCCCCTGTCATCTGGAAAATGACGGAACAGGTCGGCTGACAGTCTCTCAATCACTTGCGCACCCCAACCTGAACTGACCTGCTTTTCAAGTATGTCATGCCCGATTGACCAGTAGAGCGAGAGCATTTCTGCATTCACTCCAATTACAGCCTTAAGCTTGCACTTCTCTATCAGTGCCTCAAGATCTTTGCGCCACTTCTCATATCCTTCAGGAATGTCAACCGGCAAGCCATTTGTTTCTATTATCTTATTCATAAGTAAGTATTCTTTTTCAAATCCCTGACATTTCTCCTATTTCACTCATTGGTAACATCCTCCCTTTTCGGTACATTAATAACCTGATTGATATCAACATCGAAAATTTTCATTAGACGGAACACCATCTCAACGCTCGGCTGCGACGAATTTGTACACCATTTCGATACAGTGGTTGAATTGATGCCTAATTGCAGACTCAACCACTTATTTGTTTTCTTCTTCTCTGCCAATAGTATTTTCAGACGATTTAAATCTTGCATATACCTCTAACATTTATTTACGACAAAAATAATGAATTTATTTCATTTCAAAGAATATTTCCATGAATTATTGCAAAAATACTGCCCTTTTATAGAATAATTAGTAAATATTCCAATCC
>JAJPYV010000027.1 GCA_021204735.1 Prevotella sp. | reverse complement strand
GGTCTTTCGCCCAGCGTTCTATCTTCTCACTCTCCTCATTGATAAATTCCCTGTTACGGTTTTTTATCTCATTGGAGAGCTTTTCTATTCTCTTTGCCTCAATCGGTAAAAGGGAATTGTCGTCAATAAAGAGAGTTGGGGCAGTTGAGGCAGGGATAGTCATTAGTTTTGCTGCAAAGTCATCTTCCATAACATTGCCGTTTGAATCAATGGCTGTTGATACTAAGTGCTCCTCTGAATCCTTTGGAGAGACATAATGCACAAGAATAACCTTTAATATTCCCGATTTCCTTTTTTGCGCCTCAACAACCGATATTCTTTCCCCAAATGCGGAGTAATCGAATGTCAATGTTACAGGGGCTGTTGTGTCAATATCCTTAGCCTGTGAAATTACCCATTGAGCAAGCGGATGCCCAATGCGGTAAGTGTAAGCATTGTTGACATCCTTGCCCATTTGATAAAGCCCTGTGTTTATTGTTTCACCACTGACAATAAGGGGTGTCAACAGTTTGAAATGATAATCCTTGTTATCAATAACTTTTATCTTGTTGTGCAGTACCGATAATGTAAGCAGCCAAAGGAGACGATAAAATTCAGATAGACGGTATTCATCGACGCTTTTCCTTAATTTCAGTTTGTTGACCACATCCTTGTCAAAATTCTCTATCAGTTTGTTTTGCGTATCAATGATAGTTTGGTCTATCTCGTCTTTCATTTCTTCCTGAAGGCGGTCGAAAGCCGCATCGATTTCATAGACAGAGCGGCACGACTGGTAGATGTCAAGAACACGGTGTTCAAAATCAACGCCATCCATGGTATGCCCCAATACCTCATCACTTGAGCCGAACACACCACAGAACAAGTTGAATTTTTGGGAGAGCAGTTGATAAACCCTTTGATCAGCACGGTTTGCCTTATTGATGAAATTCAAAACCACAACATCGTTTTTCTGTCCATAGCGGTGGCAGCGCCCTATACGCTGCTCCACACGTTGAGGATTCCAAGGCAAATCGTAGTTTACCACAAGAGAGCAAAACTGTAGATTGATACCTTCAGCGGCAGCCTCGGTAGCAATCATTATCTGAGCAGTATTCTTGAAATAATCAACAATAGCCTGCCGCCTGTCAGCCGTAAGAGAGCCTGTAATGCGTGATGTACCTTTGTTCTTATCAAGCCATTTCCTGTAAATCTCCCTTGAGTCGCTATCAGAATTTGAACCATTGAACAAAACAAGTTTGCCGGTATAACCATTGTCTTCCAAAAGCTGTTTAAGATATTTCTGTGTCCTATTGCTTTCTGTGAATATCAATGCTTTCTCGGGCTGCCCATTCTTGCGCTTATCCTCAAAGGCTATTTCTAATGCTTTGAGTAGACACTCACCTTTTGTATTGGTTGCAATGCCCAAAGCCAACTCATAAATAGCGGTAAGTTCAGATATTTCACCTTTAATGTCATTTATATCTTGTTCCGTGTATTTCGGGGTCTCATCCTTTGGTTGGGTATCGTCATTGTCCTCATCAGTCCAATCTTCATTTATATCCTCAAAATCATCAATGTCATTCTTGATATAATTCATAATAGAATCTCTATGACTATCATCTGCCTTATCGTTTGCGACAATATTTTTAAGTCGGTCGATAATAGTTTTGAGTGTACCTGCAATTGCGAATGTGGAGGAGGAGAGAAGTTTGTGAAGAACCAATGATATAAGTGTTCTTTGACCTGCTGGCATACCATAGCATGCTTCTTTCTGGAGATATTCAGTAACAAGTTCGGAAAGCGCAATTTCATCATCACTTGGATAATACTCCTGAACCATAGGATGTCGCTCAGTGTATTTCACATACTCTTGAACATCTCGCCTCAATGTGCGGTGAATTATCGGTGATATGCGGTCGTGCAATTCAAGATACATCTTGTCTTGGCGGAGACCAACCTTGTTGTATCTTTCCGTAAAACTTTTTAGACTACCAAAGAAATTATCGTCTATGATTGAAATTAGTCCGAATAATTCCTTCACATTGTTCTGTAGCGGTGTGGCAGTAAGAAGAAGTTTCTTGTAATCTTTCAGTCCTGCTTTAAGGACATAAGAGATATGCGATGTTCTTAAGATTATAAGAAAAGAAAACAAATCTCTTTTGGGATATTTTCCAAAAAAACTTTGTATTTTTGCTTGACATTAAAAAAAGAGAAAACGTTAACACTATAAACAAACCGAAAAACATAAAGGCAAGTTATTGAAAATAAGTATGTTAACACCACAGCAGCAGAAATTCATAGCTTGGAATTTAACAAGAAAGCGAAATTCTTCGGATGATGATAAATTTACCAGTGTGCTAACGGAAGCACAGGTTGATTTGAATCCTCATCAGATAGATGCTGCACTGTTTGCATTCCATTCTCCTCTTAGTATGGGAGCAATACTTGCTGATGAGGTCGGATTAGGAAAGACTATTGAGGCGGCTCTTGTAATTTCACAACAATGGGCTCAGCATAACAGAAAAATTTTAATCATAGCTCCAGCAACTCTTAGAAAGCAATGGAGTATGGAGTTGTTGGAAAAATTCTATTTGCCATCATTAATTCTTGAAAGCAAAAATTTCAACAAAATAATCAATTCTGAAAAACGTAATCCATTTGATACTAAGGAGTTTATAGTTATATGCTCATACCAATTTGCAAAAAAGCAAATTCAACACATTAAAAATATAAATTGGAATTTAGTTGTTATTGATGAAGCACATAAACTGCGTAATGTGTATAAAACGGGCAATAAAATGTCAAATGTCCTTACTAACAGAAAATGGTATTCCCACTGCAATTTAACAGATTGTTAGAATGGTATAAATGTAAAGATTATTGAACTATTTATGTGATATAATAAGTTTTTATTGAGAAAATTTGAATAATTTACAATTAATCACTAATTTAGCAGAAAAATAGGAAAAG
>JAJPYV010000420.1 GCA_021204735.1 Prevotella sp. | reverse complement strand
TGAAACGTGAAGCATTTAAGATGTTCTTGAAACCAGGTTTTGAGAAGGAGTATGAGAAAAGACATGCAGCCCTTTGGCCGGAAATGAAAAAACTGCTATCAGAGAGCGGTGTGTATGACTATTCCATTTATTGGGATAAGGATACGAATATCCTTTTCGCCGTACAGAAGACAAAAGGCGAGGGGTCATCACAGGATATGGGTGACAACCCGATAGTACAAAAGTGGTGGGATTACATGGCAGACATCATGGAAGTCAACGAGGACAATTCCCCTGTCAGTATTCCGCTTCCGGAACTGTTCCACATGGACTGACAAGAATATTATTTTATAGTTAGTAATTTGAGGTTAGTCGTGTATCATATTTATATGGTTATGCGACTGACCTTTTAATACTTTGTATATGTTGAAAAATAAAAGTTTATATGCCTTAATTGTACCTTTGCTGTTGGTGTCATGCAATAACGGCAACACAGAAAGTACGAATGATAATTCTGGTGCTGAAAAGATAGTAAACAGTATCGCATTGACAAGTTTTCCTGATGATACAGTAAGGGTATCCGTTCCGGAGGACAGTCTGCAATGTCTTGCAGTGTTGCAGGAAGCCGTTGACTCATGCTCGTGGAGAGGTGGCGGAACAGTAGTTGTCGAGGCTGGCACATATTTCCTGAACGGAACATTGAGACTGAAAAGTGATGTCAACCTGCACCTTCCGGAAGGCGCGTATCTGAAGTTCAGCGGCAAGGCATCCGACTTTCTCCCGGTGGTGCATACCCGTTGGGAAGGAACGGAACTGTACGGTCATTCTCCAATGCTATACGCCTATCATGCCAACAACATAGCAATCACAGGCAGTGGCGTGATCGATGCACAGGGCGGCATCGAGTTTGCCAAGTGGGAGCCCATGGAGGCAAACGACAGAGACCGCCTGCGTGAGATGGGTGATAAGTTGGTGCCTGTAAGTGAGAGGGTATTTGGCGAGGGAACGGTGTTAAGGCCTTCGTGCGTGCAACCATTCGGCTGCTCCCGAATTTTAATAGAGGGAATAACGATAAAGAACTCACCATTCTGGACGATACATCCCGTTTATTGTGATAACGTGATAGTTAGGAATGTTACTATTGACAGTCATTTCCCGAACAACGACGGTTGCGATCCAGAGTCCACATACAACGTGTTAATAGAAAACTGTACTTTCCGCACAGGTGATGATGCCATTGCAATTAAGGCGGGGCGTGATACCGATGGGCGGAATATCGGGCGCGCTTCGAGGAATATAGTAATCCGCAACTGCAAGTTTTATTCTGAATGTAACGGACTGTGTATCGGCAGTGAGATGTCGGGCGGTGTCTCAGATGTTTATATGAGTAATGTTGAGATTGGAACGGTAAAGAACGCTCTGTATTTCAAGTCAAACAGAGACCGTGGCGGCTACATCAGAAACGTATATGTTGACAATATCAAGATTGAGCGGACAAAGGGCGGCATTCTGCGTTTTGAGACCAACTATTTCGGTTATCGAGGAGGAAATTATCAGGCTCTGTACGAGAATTTCATCATCAAGAATGTTGAGGCAGGAACGTCAGACAACTATGCGTTTTTCATGGACGGCAACGAGCAAAACAAGATTGACAATATCCAGATTGAAAATTTCCATGTCAACAAGGCAAAATATCCCTATTATTTCAAGAATGTCAACAATGTGAAGTTTGTAAATTCTTCTGTAAATGGCGAGGAAATGCCAGAAACACCAGAGGAGTCCCCAAATACAATTACGTTGGATGTATATTGAAATCTAATAAATGTAGGGACTTTAATTTATTAAGTCCGCACGCCACGGAGGGGCGTATGATTATATGAAATTATGGCAGACGCATTGGCGAAAACAGGAAAATGGGGGGGGGAATTGAAGCAAACAATAAGCGGATTTGCAGCACATATTAATTTGTCTGCAAATCCGCTTTAAATATATATTGAGATATGGTTTACTTCTTAGCCGTGATAACCGCCAACCAGTGTAATTTACTGTGAGTATGTGTATGGATGTGATGGACATGATGGACATTATGTTCTTCTGCCAACATATCTGCACGGCTTTTACTTGTCGTTACTACGTAAACACCTGTAAATACTAATACCACTGCGATTCCTTTGACGAAACCGAAAACTCCTATTCCCATCAAGATGGAAACGACAGTGCTGACAATTGGTTGTACATAATTATACATGCTCACAACGGTAGGGCGCAATGTCTTCTGTCCGACAATCACCAACAAGTAGGCAAAGAACGTGCCACCAACGATGACATACGCTACGCATCCCCATACAAACGGCTCAATAGCGGAAAAATCGCAGACGGAAAGGTCATGGTATGAGAATGGGATGAAAATAATGGCCGCATAAGTGAACATCCATTTCATCAAAGTAACCACATTATATTTTGATATGAGACCTTTGAAAATGGTCAAATAAAAGGCGTAACTGATTTGTCCTGCTAAGCACAGCAAGTCACCTGCAATGCTTCCTTCTTTTCCTCCTGTAGCACCTTGGTTGCTCATAATCAGTGTCAAAGCCCCAACGGAACCCAATGCGATACCGATAACTTTTTTGCTTGTGATAGGTTCCTTCAAGAAAATGGCAGCCACAATCATAGTGACGATAGGTGTCATGGTTGTCATAATGGCAGCATCAACAGGGGATGTGAGAACAAGCCCGAAAGTAAAGAGACCTTGATTTAAAACGACTCCCATCAATCCTGCAAAGAACAGCAGCAACAAGTCGTGTGAATTTACATGTTCTTTCGGAGCGAAAATGGAAGCTATCCAAAAACAAACCGCGGCACACGCCATTCTAAATTCGACGAGTGAAACTCCTGAAATACCATTTTCTAATGCATCTTTTCCCATGGGGCACATCAACCCCCACATTACGGCAGCGCCAAGCAGTGCCAAATGTC
>JAJPYV010000274.1 GCA_021204735.1 Prevotella sp. | reverse complement strand
ACATGCGTTACGTGCTTGACAACGACCAGTACCGCAAGTACCTTAAGGTGCTTAATCAAAGATAGCTGACATATTGAATTTTGATATGAGTTTACTCTTGATAGAAATTCATGAATAGGTCAGACACAACAAGGAAATGAAACCGATTATCAAATACAGAGGTGGAAAGTCAAATGAGCTTCCAAATATAATGTGGCATATCCCGCGTTTTACAGGAAGGTATATAGAACCTTTCTTTGGAGGCGGTGCGCTCTTTTTCCATTTGGAGCCCAGACGTGCCATTATCAATGATATCAACACACCGTTGATGAATTTCTATCGTGGTGTGAGGGATGATTTTGTTAAAGTCAGGGCTGAATTAGATAGAATTGAAAAATTGTATGCTGCAAATAGAGCTGAATTTGATCATCTGAAATCTCTTACCCCAACAGAACGTGTAGAAGACAAAAATGAAGAGTTGTACTATGAGTTACGCTCTATGTTCAACAATTTAGAAGAAAAGCGTTATTCTGATGCGACGTTGTACTACTATATCAACAAAACCGCTTATTCTGGAATGATACGCTATAATGCCAAGGGCGAGTTTAATGTGCCTTTTGGAAGATATAAAAATTTGAATACCAACAATGTGTCTCTATCACATAGTTTGCTGTTGCAACGTGCAGAGATTTATAATTGTGATTACAGTGAAATCTTCAATATGTGTAAAGAAGACGATTTTGTTTTTCTTGATCCTCCATACGACTGCACTTTCAATGATTACGGCAATGAGAAATACAAGGAAGGATTCGATGAGAATGCCCATAGACGATTGGCAGAGGATTTTGCCAACTTGCCATGCAAAGCATTGATGGTGATCGGTCGTACCCCCTTGACTAATGAACTTTACTCAGGTTATATCGTAGATGAATACGAGAAAAATTATGCTGTAAACATCAGAAATCGTTTTAAATCAGCCGCAACCCACATTGTTGTAGCGAATTATGTAAAGCGATGGGGTGAGTCTCAGATTATGCAGCCCGTAAATGAACTATATATACAACCCGAAACAAAGCAATTAAGATTATTTGAAGCATTAGAGCCGTATGGGAACGATAAGAAGTAAAGTGTTGTTCTTGACAACATCTCCACGAACACCAGAGAAAATGATACCTGAGATAGAATTGCTATCCAAAAATTTTGAGGGGATGCCATGGAATGAGTATACCCAAAAAGGATTTATGGATATGCTCAGTAAAGAGAACTTTTTCAATGGAGAAGGTATCAAAGACCCTGCTTTCAGTGCAAGAGACCGCATCAACAGAGGTCCGAAATCATTGGGCTTTATATCTCTATCTCCAAATATATCAATAACACCTACCGGGAAAGCTCTGCTGACTTCAAGGAGAACAGATGAGATATTGCTTCGTCAGTTGCTGAAGTTTCAAGTTCCCTCACCATTCCATAAACCTACTGCTGGTGCTGCTGATTTCCGAGTTAGACCATATTTAGAGCTAATTCGTTTGGTTAGGAAGCTCGGTGTTTTAAAGTTTGATGAATTGCAAATCTTTGGCATGCAGCTTACCAATTGGAAAAATTTTGATATCATCGTATCAAAGATTGAAAAATTCAGGAACGACAAAGTGAAAAACACGAAAAGTTACCGAGAGTTTAAAGCGAAATATCTGGAAAAAGAGTTGCGCAAGATTTATGCATCTGAAATTTCTGCAGGTAAGACGAAAACAAGAGAAAGCAGGGATAAGTCCATACAGAAATTCTTAACCACAAAAGGCAGTAATATGCGAGACTATGCAGACGCAGCTTTCAGGTATTTAAGAGCCACGGGTTTGATAAATGTTTCTCATGTAGGAAAATCTCTTAGCATTGTTACTGAACGTATGGCTGATGTCGATTATATTCTTGAAACGGTAGAACGAGAGCCTTGTTTTGTGAATGAAGAGGCTGGATATGTCAAATATCTCGGTGATGTAACACTGCCAATTCTTTATACAGATAATAAAGACAGCATTGTTGAACGTCTGTCTACAGATTTTCCTTCTGTATTTTTTAATCCGAATGATACTATAGAAAATTTAAAAGACCTATTGTTTGATTTAACAGAAAAACGAAAAGAAGATACTATTCAAAATCAAGTAAAGGAAATCAAGGATTATAAGTTGTATAATGATATTCAGAATATGTTTGATTTGATTACTGACAACAAAATATATGATGCACCTCTTATGTTGGAATGGAACACATGGAGAGCGATGACAATGCTTGATGGAGGAAGTATTAAGGCTAACTTGAAATTTGATGATTTTGGAAAGCCACTTTCTACTGCATTGGGAAATATGGCAGATATAGTATGTGATTATGGTGATTATATGTTGTCGGTAGAAGTTACTATGGCATCTGGTCAGAGACAGTATGACATGGAGGGAGAACCTGTAAGTCGTCATTTGGGAAAGCTCAAAAAAGAAACAGACAAACCTTGTTATAGCTTATTTATCGCTCCGACAATTAATGACGCAAGCATTGCGCATTTTTATGCTTTACATCAAATGAACATTCTGTATTATGGGGGAAAGTCAATAATTATTCCTCTTCCATTGAAGGTATTCAAGAAAATGCTTGAAGACAGTTATAAAGCAGATTATACACCAAATCCCACACATGTTAGAAAATTTTTTGAGCATTCCGAAGTGGTTGTGAAAACAGCACAAAATGAACAGGAATGGTATCGAGGGATGTTAAAGGCTGCTGTTGATTGGTTGAGATTATAAATGAGAAAATAGATTGTTGAAAATCGCTAGTGTTTTTAAATTTATCATATACTAAAATTAAAAGTTCACAAAAGTTTGGAAGCAAAATAAAAATTTGCTATATTTGCACTCGATAAATGATGGCATAAAAAACTCCCACCGAAGCGGGAGTATAGGTTTTACCCTTCGGCCATTACAGCCTTATTGTGATAAGATGTAGAA
>JAJPYV010000255.1 GCA_021204735.1 Prevotella sp. | reverse complement strand
ACAACTGGCATCCCCTCTCCCTTTTTGCCAGAATTTGTCTTAAGAAATTGGACGTTCTCTTTAGACCATGCAATTGCGAAAGGCGTTTCTAGATACCATCTATTCCCATCCTTGTCACCCTTGTCATATGGTACGTAGAACTTTTTATTTGGCTCTATGCCATTTTCTTTTTCATCTTCAGTAAGACTATCTACATCAGCTAACTCACTATCCTCTATAATTTTATACAAGTATCCTTGTCCAAATATGTCTCTTCCATACTTCTCTTTGAGAGAATCAAATAGTTCTGCAATATTCTTCTCAGACAAGGAGTTAAGATAATCCCTCTCATTTTTATAATTATTCATTCCTGGAATAACGATATTATATTTTCTTATTGCATCCGCTAATTTTATGGGACGTGACTTCCTTGCATTATCAGCCCATTTCGTAGTACTCCTAACAGCTATATATTTGCCATTATTAGCAGTAGCAAGTCCTTGTCCTCCTTCTGTTAAACAACCAAGGAGGGTCACATCACCTGGTTTCAAAGACGCGCGGTAGTCATTGAGTTCTTGTTTGTTTGCCTCAATATCTCGAGATGTCTTGATTTTCGCCCACCATTTCTCATATAGCGATTTAACCTTGTCATTATACAAATCGTATATACGCAAATTTAATTCTGTCGGTTTGAAAATTACGGCATTTTGAGCATTTACATACACGAATTGCTTAATGGGAGAATATTCAACTGGATGAGATAAATCTTTCGAGCCATCTAGAAACCGTATTAGATGGTCTGCTGAATAGGGGCTATTTTGAACTTGAATTATGCATGTATCAACCATGGGCGCCTTGAAAGGATCTGCCGTATCAAATACATATATGAGAGTATTTTCGAGTATAAGATCTCTCATCTTTCGTTTAGTCTGAGTTGTCCAAAAGGTTTTAGGTATGATATACGATAATATACCTTCACGCTTGGTTAATGATAATCCTTTAAAAGTAAATAAATTATATGTATCATCTGAAAACCCGAACTCTTGCTCATACAGCGTTTTATCATTAGACGTTATACCTTTCGTGGAAATATATGGCGGATTTCCAATAACAATGTCGAATCCATCAGAAATGCCAAACATCCACTCTTGATTAAAGAAATGGCTAACACTATTTTGATTATAAGGATCCCATTCAGCGAGCTGTCTCGCATCCTCGGGTATGAATATATCATCGCCAACAAGAAGAATTGCTAATTCCTTCCTTAGATACTGATCCTGTTCGCGCAAATTATTCTTGTAAGATGACGAATTGGCCAAAAAATATTTATGACGGACATCAACCAATTGTTTCTTGATGCCATCTATATTCAAATTCTCTAATCTTGATTCAGAATTCTGGCTTTTCGAAATAAGAGAATTAGCCGCAACAAATTTTAGTTCAAGATTCGGCAAAGGGCGTATACCGAAATTATCAGCGGGATCATGGTTCGTCTTTTGGTCAATAACCAACGAAATAAAAAACCGCAATTTGCTTATCTGTATAGCTATCGGTTGAATATCAATCCCATAGATACAGTTTTCTATCAGATAAAGTTTTCTTGCATAATCAGGGTGATTGATACTTTGGTCGAAAGAACGACTAATATCTGCTAAGATTTCTTCTCGTTCTTCTTTTGTGGATGCTCGGAAGGCCTCGGAAGTCTCATCAGTGGCTTTACTAACCATAAGCTTGTTCCACATTTCGTTATCAGGATCAATCTGATTAAGAACATGTACCATTTGTTGGAGTATACCCATTGGGAATGCCCCAGAACCACAAGCTGGATCAAGGATCTTGCAGTTGTAAAGGGATTCCATAATGGCTTGTTTCTGGCTCTTTGTCAGAGACCATGACTGCTCCTCGTATGCTAGTAGTTTTCGATACTCCTCTTCAAGACTCTTATCAACAGTGCGTTTTAGATGAGCAATTAAGCATTCGTCAATCATATACTGCACTATTTCGCGGGGAGTGTAGAATGAGCCGGTTGCCTTTCTAGCAAAGGCTTTTGTCTCCGGGTTATATACGGCAAGAAGATTCTCAAACACTTTACCTAAAAGTTCTGGGTCAAGCGACACCTCCTTGTCGTAAGGGGTATTTTCTTCCACAGTGAAATTATAGCGCTTAAGAATGTCTATAATACCGGATACCGCGACTTTGTTCTTTTTGTTATCCCCATAAAATTCTGACAGATTCACTTTTTCCCCATTATTGTTGCCAAAAAAGAGGTAATCTGGGAAACATAGGCCAGCTTGGATCATGGGTAATTCAGAGAAACCATCGTAGTACACACCATTTTCAGAATCATCAAGGCAATCAAACAAGCCTCCATTCAGGAATGGGACAGTTTTGTTGGCTAATTCTATGAACAACTCTGGATCTTGGAACTGATCCTTATAGCACATCAAACGACTGTCATCCAAATCGTCAATTTGTTCGCGGAAACGTCGTCCTGAAATACCTTTATCAACACCTGTTTTAATTGGACAATTTAGCATTGCAAAAAACAGATTCTGTAGCACAGCTTTATAATAGATTGTAGTGAGATTCGATTTGTTATTAAACACATTTTGAGAGTTGTCCCCGAAATCTTTAAGCAGTTTATCCGACAAAAACTGTACATCGAAGAACTCTTCTGGAATAAGATGAAGTTGTTTTAAAAACCACACAAAGATCAATCTGGTTATTAGACGTATGATTCCTTCATTGTTTAATGTAGTATCCTTTTTTTTGCTTTTTATGTCGTTCGGGAACGAAATCTGACTGATAGCCCAAGCATACCAATCGCTAATCTCCCCATAGAATTCGTCAGTCAGTACGTCTACAGAGAAACGATCATGAAGATCCTTATCGTTTGCAACGCGCCCTTTTGCATTTAAATATTGGTCTGGGGTGTGCGTGGCAATGCCATTGCCAAGCCGATAGCTATAACGTCGGGGATTGCTATAT
>JAJPYV010000301.1 GCA_021204735.1 Prevotella sp. | reverse complement strand
TCGCCCACAACCTCGCTATTGCTATGCGTAAAAAATTTTTTCTTATCGCTTCTTTCAGAGGGCGTTCTATCATGGAATAAGCAGGGACTAACGGCAAAAGATTCACCCACCGTGGGACAAACTGCATCATCTCACCTCTATGGTCATCGAGAAACAAATCAACCTCCACCTTTTTAGGGTCTAAAGCCTGTAACAATCCTATCAGGCTGGTCTCTGCTCCACCTATCTCAAGGTAGTGCATGTGTATGAAAATTCGTGATTTCATTGAGGTCATCTTTATGGTAAAAGACCACTATTCCGTACCTTTGATTTACAGTTTTATATACGTGAAAGTATTTGTTTTAAAAAGAGTCAGTTTTTTTATGAACTTATTTATAAAAAGAAATATGCGAAATCCACCAAACCAATGATTAAACAAATGGAAATAAATCCTGTTATAGAGTGTGTTGCTCATGACAGATTTAAAATCATCCCAATATTTTGAGATAAGCATATCTTTTTTCTGTCTGTATTGGCTTTCTAAATCAGGGTATTTCAAAGATATCAAATAACAGTCGCATATTGTGAAAAAGAACATACGCCCCATGTCTGCTTTTAAATCTTTATAGTTGGAACAAACGAAGTTCCACCGATCTTCACATCCTGTTAACAAATCAAGTTGTTTTATCGAGAAATGCCCTGTGGTGCTTTCCTTTCGTTGACGATAATAATACAAAGGTTCTGGAGTAATGCCGTATTTCATAACATCATTCATCACACGATGATGCCAAAAAATATCCTGAAAAAACAATCCTTTCTTGAACTTGTGTTTTTTCACAATTTCTGTCTTGTACAATTTTCCCCAACAAAAGTTTTTTATATGAATGTTTTCTATCAGGGCTTTCATGGCTTCTTCTTTCGTAAGCATAATAGGTTGCTCCCTTTTGCTGTAGTAATTATCATACAACAAATGGTCAGCATACGCATAATAAAACCCTCCTTGTACCATCTCGCACTGGTTTTCTTCGGCAAACCTATACAATTGCTGCAGTGCATTGGGGGCTAGCCAATCATCACCATCCAAATAACAGATATATTCACCCACAGCTACTTCAGTACCAGCATTGCGGGCTGAGCTCGGTCCTGGTTCTTCTTTTTGTCTGTCTATTAAAATGGTATCTGGATAACGGTTCTTATACTCCTTACAAATTGACAGTGATTCATCCGTAGAACCGTCATTAACTAATATCACTTCCATCGTAGCAGGATTATATTGAACATAGACACTGTCCAAACATTGGTGCAAATATGCAGCGACATTATAGATAGGTACAATGACGGAAATTAACTTTTTCTCCATTTTTTCTGATTAAATTTAATAGGTTATGTCTTATTATAATATTATCGGTATTATTGCTATTTGTTACATAGAACAACACACTTCTCATATAGTGAGTTTACTTTTTATTTGTACATTTTCTTTTATTCAAAATGGTTTTTATCTCATTGGCAACCACGCTGCTGTAAGCGGTTGCACCTTTGCGATTAAGATGTTCTTTATCTGAAAAATACTTTCTTCGATAATTGAATGTAGTGTCGGTAAAATGATTGAGAAAAGGTATTCTATATTTCTCACACATCTTTTTAAGAGGCTTCAATACTTTGTCATCTTTATTTTCATAAAAAGGAGATATCGTGAAAATAAGTTTGGTCTTGCCTTGACAATCTTTAATCAATCTTTCCATATAATACAGTTTCAAACTATCATATCCGTAAACATGACTGTCATCCAATTGCTTCGGCTCTGATTTCATCTCATTATCTAAGGGCTCATATCCCTTATTAAAAACATGAAAAGGATGTATATTCTCCATTATTAGTAGAGGAAATACCGAATTGAATCTGTACATATTTGAAGCCATTTTATAAAGTTCTTTTTTATCAACTTTCCAGAAAATAGAATCCAATGAATTTTTACCCCCCCCCTCATAAAAATAACGTAGGGGACCTAAAAATTGGCTATTATTGTTAACCAATAAATCGTACCTTGGAGTTACTTCATAAACAACAACTTTTGGATAATAACGTTCTGTTATCATCTTAAAGAAACCGTAGGCACATATAATACCATGTCCATCAAAACCACAATTATAAACGGTAAGACCTAATGAGTCTTTTAAAATATTTGGGTCATAATGATGAACAGCACGCGATGAGCCGAAAATCAGAAAATCTGCTTTTACACCATTAGCTATATAATTTTGCCGCCACGAGTGCCCATCCTTTGAATTTTGCAATAATCTGTTTCCAGCAAATCCTACAGCTAAGTCACAAACAAACATTATCAATGCATATATAAATAGACGTATAAAAAATCTTCTCATGTTAATCAAAAACTAACATAGATAAACTGACTGCTGTCAACAACTCCTGACAACATGATAATCATGCCAAGTATGGCGTACGTCAGCCATCTTACTGCAATTCGTTTATTATTCATCAACGAGAACTTTGATGGAGCAAATTCTTGTATAAACTCTGAGCCTACAACTAATCCAGTTGACATCAGCATGAAACATAAATTATCAAAACCTGGCGACTGCAATCCTCCAGACTCTGTGAACATTCTAATGATTACCCCAACACCATCAGCAATTGTTGGCATACGGAATATTGTCCACAAGAAATTAATAAGGATGAATGTTACGAGTATTCGAGGTAATCTAACCAAGAACTTATTACTTTCGCATTTTTGTAATCCAAGAGCCTTTTCGATAACTTGAAATACACCATGTAGAATACCCCAAACAATAAATGTCCAGTTTGCTCCATGCCATATTCCGCTTACTAAAAATGTCACAAGAATGTTTAAATAGTTGCGTGTCTTTCTACAACGGCTTCCACCCAATGGTATATAAACGTAATCCTTCAACCATGTTGAAAGCGATATGTGCCATCTCCGCCAGAAATCGGTCACAGAGATAGAGAAAT
>JAJPYV010000163.1 GCA_021204735.1 Prevotella sp. | reverse complement strand
GTTACAATCTCCAATACACAGGCAGGACAGATTGACCTTGGCAGGTACTCGCTCGACAATGTACAGTCGGTGGAACTTGCAATAGGGGAGAGCGATGACCTGTTGCAGACGGCACGCCACAGGGCTTCGGCTGGTGTACTCCTTATTAATACAGAGAAGCCCCACTTCGACTATGGGCATAACTATTCTTTCCGTGTAAAAGTGAGGGGAGGGGCGTTCGGACTTATCAACCCTACAATAAGGTATTGGCAGAAACTGACTCCAACAACAACTTTCTCGTTTAACGGCGACTATATGCGTGCAGATGGAATTTATCCTTTCACGCTCGTCAACGGCAAGCAGAAAACACGTGAGAAGCGATATAATTCAGATATTTACACTTGGCGTGGCGAGGCGAATTTATACCAAACCATAAAGGACGGAGAACTCAACCTCAAGGCATACTGGTTTTATTCGCAACGAGGCCTGCCTGGTTCGGTAATCCTCTACAATAATACGGCTAAGGAACGACTATGGGACGAGGATTTTTTCGCTCAGGCTCATTTCAAAAAGAGGTTTTCCGACAGGTGGGCTTTAAGTGCCTGCCTTAAATATGTTCATTCATGGAACAAATATGTTGACACCAATGTGAAGTACCAGAACGGCAAGGAAATAGATGTCAACCGACAGAATGAGTGTTATGCTTCTGCAACTGTCTGCTGGACACCAATTCACGACCTGTCATTCTCGTTGGCGGAGGATATAGCATACAACGACCTGCGCTCAAATATGAACAATGCGGCACAACCGAACCGCTACTCCTCACTGACCGCACTTTCGGGTAAATATGTAGTGGGCAGAGTGGAGTTACAGGCAGGATTGGTGGCAACACTTATGACAGAGGATGTGAAATATGGAGAGACCCCTGATGACCGCAAAAAACTGTCGCCTACGGCATCAGTGGCGTTCCGGGTGCTCAATTCTGATGCTCTATATATAAGGGCATTGTACAAGAATACATTCCGTGTGCCTACGTTCAACGACCTTTATTATGACAAGATGGGTACGGTATCGCTAAACCCAGAGAAAGCCAATGAATGTAATATCGGTGTTACATGGCAGGGCAAGCCGTTCAAGTTCACAAAATATGTTTCCTTAACCGTTGACGGTTATTACGATTTGGTGACTGACAAGATAGTGGCATATCCTACGCTATATGTATGGAAAATGGCTAACTTTGGTAAGGTGAGGATGTACGGCACGAATATAACCTTCGGTTCTGATTTGTCGCTCACTAAGGATATCAGTTTGCTGCTCAATGCTTCGTATTCTTTGCAGAACAGTATCGATTTGTCTGACAAGACATCTCTCTACTATAAGACGCAAATACCATATACCCCGAAAAATACGGGCAGTGGCAGTGTTACGCTGCTTACTCCGTGGGTAAACGTGGGATATAGTGTTACGGGGTGTGATAAGCGTTATTCCATGCAGCAGAACACACCAGAGTACCGTATGCATGGATATTGGGAGCACAACATATCCCTCTCGCATGAGTTTGTGATGCGCTCCTGCCGTCTCAATCTGCAGGCATCTGTAAAAAACCTCACAGATGCGCAGTACGAGATAGTGAAATATTACCCGATGCCGGGAAGAAGTTGGACGGCGACAGGAACGATAACATTCTAAGTTAAAAGCCCCCTCTAACTCCCCCATTAGGGGAGAATTGCCTACCGGGTATGGGGAAATTAAAAATTAAAAATGAAGAATGAAAAATGAAAAATTTTCCGATTAAGCGAGAGCAGTGCTGAACTTGTTCTGGCAATGCAGAGCGTGAGGAAAATCAGCGAAGCTAATGAAAAATGTGTTTTCAAAAGATATTAATAACAAAAAATTAAAGAAAATGGAACTGAGAAAAATTTTTTATGCCTGCCTTTGCGGTTTGGCATTGACAGCTTTTACAGCGTGTTCGGATGATGATGAAGACAATGACAACTTTGTTGTATGTCCCACAGAGCCAGAATCAAAGGTTGAGATGTCGCAGACACGTGCATTCATTCTCAATGAGGGCAGTTATGGTGCGAACAACGCTCACCTTACTTATTTCGACTATTCCACACACAGTGTTTATGGCGAGGACATTTTCTACGTTCAGAATGGGGTAAACATCGGTGACACCGGACAGGATCTCATCGAATACAACGGCAACCTCTATTTAGCGGTTTACAATTCCAATTATATCTCCAAGCTCAATGGTTTTGGTATCGAGGAAGGACGTGTGTCATTCGATATGGAGACATTGGGACAGGTAAGGTACATGGTTGCTTCCAACGGCTATATCTATGTAACTTCTTACGGAGGATATGTCAGCAAGGTCGACGCAGAGACTCTTGAAATCGTCGGTTCTGTAAAGGTTGGAGACAACCCGGAGCAAATCACCGAGTGTGACGGTTATCTCTATTGCATGAATTCTGGTTGGGGTTACGACAATCGTTTGTCTATCATCAACGAGAGTACTTTCGATACAGCAGAAAATGTGGAGATTTTCTTAGATCCAGAGAAAATAATCAATGTTGACGGAACTATAATACTTCAAGGTTATGGTGGATATTATCCTGATTACACCTATCCTGTCGCTATTTACAATAAGTCGAGTAAGACATACGACCAAATTGGTGTCGGTACGGAAATAGCAGGTTACAATGGCATTGTATATATTGTTAATTCTGATGTCAATTTTATGACTACTCCGTACACTGGCACTACTGAGGTTTATTCATACAATATCAAGACTGGTGAATATGACTACAGCGTGCTTGACATTCCTGAAGAACTTGCAAACCTCAGTACATACGGCATCAGTATTAACCCTTACACTGGTTATGTTTATATCCTCGCAACCAATTTCACATGGGGAGACGGCACCGTCTATTACTTTGACAACAACGGTAATTATTTGGGCAAGTTCTCTTCTGGCGGACAGAACCCAAGT
>JAJPYV010000214.1 GCA_021204735.1 Prevotella sp. | reverse complement strand
CGTGACCTCCTGCGTGACAGGCAGGCATTCTAACCAACTGAACTAACGCACCTTAGAATAGGTCATTATTTGCGGTTGCAAAAGTATGAATATTTTTCTTTATCACCAAGAATTTCAAAAACTTTTTATAGAAAAAGTTGCATGAGCAATGCACTGTGATAGTTCCTCCCGTCAAAGAGCCATTCTTTAAGTTCACTTGTCTTTACAAAGCCGCTTTTCTCGAATAATTTTATGGAATCAGCGTTTTCTATGTCTATACATACGTACAACTGGTGAAGGTGAAGTACTTCCAATGCATACCTCTTTATTCTCACCATGGTGGCAAGTGCATAACCGTGGTTCCGCAAGTGCTGTCTTATTACAATTCCTACTTCTGCTCTCAGATGTCGTGGGTCGAAGTCTATTATGTCAACGATACCTACAACGTAATGCTGCTCATCTTCAATCATCATGCGCACCTGGCGGTCGGAATAGATATCGTTTTTGGAAGTGGCTACATACTCGTACAGGACATACCGTGAATAGGGTACGTTTGTTGTACTGACATTCCATAATGTTGGGTCGTTCTCGATACTGTATAAGGTATCAAGGTCTTCGGGCTCTATTGCCCTAAGGCGTACGAACGGCAGTGTTTCCATGTTTTGGTTGTTGTTATGTTGTTTTTAGTAGTATGTGTTTTATATAAGTATGTCATTGTCACAGTCTGATTATCTCATTGTCTGTGATAATCATGTTGCGGTCAGGATGATATGTTCCAAGCAGCAGGTTTGGATTGTTGTTTTTTGAGAAATTTTCAAGTATTGTCTCATATTTATACGAATTGATGTCGTACACTGCATAGGTAGTGGTTTGAATGTCTCTATCTCCAATGAAATGGACATGACCGTCAGGCACTGTCTGCTCGTCACATAGGAAAAACTCTGCAGTTAGTCCGTTGTGGTCAGCGAGTCTTCGGCATTTTGCCAACGAACTTTCATTAGCGAAAAATAGAAAAGACGGAATTTTTTTTGTTCTATATGAGAAGAATCCCAGGTTTTTCTTGATTTGTTCCGACGATATTTTCATTAATGCAAAAAACGCCTTTACATATATCGCTGTCTTTATCGGTATGTTTATCCAGAAGCTCAGATGTCCGTAATGCTTTCTAAAAAAGATTATCATTGCCTGGTAAAAGACATGAACATACCTGAATGAAGATTTTTGTGTGCTCTCTCCTTTGTAATGGAGTATTTTTGTTGGAATATACCAGTTTTCATAACCGCCTTTCAGAAGTCTGTATGATAGGTCGATGTCCTCGCCGTACATGAAAAAGTCCTCATCTAATAGTCCTACTTTGTTCAATGCTTCTCTTCGCAACATGAAAAACGCACCGCTTATCACTTCTATCTGTTCTGGCTCGTTCCATGGAAGATAACCCATGTAGTATTTTCCGAAGCGTCTGCTCATAGGAAATTTTGCACATAGTCCACACATTTTGTAGAAAGATACCATAGGAGTTGGAAGTCCCCTGCGACTTTCCAATGCGGAACTGCCGTCACATTTCAGCATCCTAACTCCCAATCCACCTGCATTTTCATGGGTGTCCATGAATTGTAGACAATCTTTTATGGTGTTTTCTCCTACGAATGTGTCAGGATTTATCAGTAAAACGTATTCACTTTTGGTTTTTCCTATTGCCATATTGTTGGCATGAGCAAAACCATAGTTATGCTTACATGCGATTATCTTGATATTTCTGTTGTTTTTCCTGATACATTCTACCGTATTGTCTTTCGAGTGGTTGTCTACAATAATTATCTTCGCATCAATACCGTCAATGGCACGCTGGATACTGTCAAGACACTGTTGCAGGTAGTTTTTGACATTATAGCTTACTATGATAATTGATAGTTTCATTCTTTCTCACTGGTTTCGGATATACATCTGCTCTCACTCGGATATATGAAAGGAATACAGATAAGTCCTATTATTGCCATGTAACCGAATGCCACGTTCATAAAGAGATAGTACAATAAGGTATTAATCACCATTGGCAGACAGAGCATCATCATTCTAAGACTGCCTAATTTCTTCAATCCCTGTTCTCGTGTGGCTATAAGGGTTTGGTGTATTTTGTTGAACTTGAACAGTCTTAACGAGAGTGGAATGAGGCATATCGTCAACAGTTCCATAAGGGATGTCAACAGGAATTCCGCATTCTTGTCTTCACTAAGGTCACCGGGCAACAGTGTTTCAGTTTCATAAAGTATGACAATAATTACAGCCACAACAATGGATGCATAGAGTTCTGTCCTCAATATGTTTATCGTTTTCTTCATTATGTGGCGTGGCATTTTAAGCGTTATTGAATGGTATTCGGTTTATTATCGACCGTCCCAATGTTACCTCATCAGTATATTCCAATTCATTGCCGACAGATATTCCTCTTGCTATTACAGACAGTTTTACGTCTATTCCTGTAAGTTTTCTGGATATATAGAAATTCGTCGTGTCGCCTTCCATAGTAGGACTGAGAGCAAGAATTACTTCATTTATTCCGCCTCCCTTCACTCTTTCCACCAACGAGTCAATCTCTATATCGCTCGGTCCGATACCGTCCATCGGTGATATTATTCCTCCAAGAACATGATACAGTCCGTTGTATTGCTGTGTGTTCTCAATCGCCATCACGTCCTGCACGTTTTCCACTACGCAAACAGTTGCATGGTCGCGTCGTGGAGCGGAACAAATTGAACATATTTCAGTATCACTGATATTGTGACACACCTTGCAATATTTTATCTCTTGCCGCATCTGACTTATCGTCTTGGCAAAACGTTCCACCTTATCCTTGTCCTGTCTGAGCATGAACAACACTAACCGCAATGCCGTCTTCTGACCTATTCCAGGCAGACTCGCAAACTCTGAAACAGCTTTCTCAAACAATTGTGACGGATATTGGTTCATTTGGTTTATTTTCCGTGCAAAGTTAGTGCAA
>JAJPYV010000286.1 GCA_021204735.1 Prevotella sp. | reverse complement strand
GGTAGTTATATGTGGCAACAAATACGTCAAGATTATTGGGACGACGGCAGTACAAAGACAGCCTCCAACTATCAGAGTACATACGGTTATGGCTATCGCAATAATAGTGAAAAGTATTCATGGCAGTTTACTAATACTTTGAATTATGCTTTCGATATAAATAAATTACATCGTTTCAATGTGATGATCGGTCAAGAAACATGGTATCAGGAATCTATGGGAATGGATAATATGTATGTTAAGTTCTCTGACGGAAATTTTGCACTGAACGACGTCAGTATGGGCACGCCATATACATGGACTTCTTCAAAATCCAAAGTAGGTCTTGTATCTGTGTTTGGACGACTTACATATAATTATAACGACCGTTATCTGTTTACTGGTACAATACGTGGTGACGGTTCTTCAAAGTTTGCACGAGGCAATCAATGGGGCTATTTCCCGTCAGCCTCTGCTGCATGGAGAATTTCCGAAGAGGCATTCATGAAGAATCAAGATGTTATTCAGAATTTGAAGTTGCGTGTTGGATTTGGAACTTCAGGTAATAACAACGTAGATAATAATATGTATGCCACTGACTATGGATCAGGTCATTATGGTTATAATGGAAGTGATTACATCACATTGGTTCCAGGAACAACATTGGGTAATGCAAATCTCAAATGGGAGAAAACTACGACAACCGATGTCGGTCTTGATATATCAATCTTAAACAGCCGTATCAATCTGACTGTTGACTGGTACAACAACAAGTCATCAAATTTGTTGATTAAGAACAGTATTCCTACATCCACCGGATATACTTACCAGTATCAGAATATAGGTTCAATACGTAACCGAGGTTGGGAATTTGTGTTGAACACCATAAATATCCGCACCAAAGACTTTGCCTGGACAATGGACTTAAACGTTTCTTTGAATCGTTCCAAAGTCTTGAAGATATATGGTGATGGTGAAACAAACTACTTTGTTCAGAACTACGAATCCCGTATGGATTTCAAAATTGAAGAAGGAAAACCGTTGGGGCAATTTTATGGACTTGTATATGACGGAATTTATACGACAGATGATTTTGTCCAAAATGAAGATGGAAGTTATATGTTGAAAGATGGGGTTGCCTCTCTGAAAGGTTTCAACCGCGCAAGCGTAAAGCCAGGCGATGCCAAATATAAGGCAATAACAGGAGAAACAGATTCAGATGGTAATCCTGTATGGAGTACAGATGACCGTACTGTGATTGGTAATGCCAGTCCTAAATTTACTGGTGGATGGAACAACACATTCACGTATAAAGGTTTTGACCTTTCCATATTTATGAATTTCTCTGTTGGTAATGACGTTTTCAATATGAGTACACAGCGTTTCATTGGCCCATATTTGGCAAATCAGAATACACTATCTATAATGACAAATCGTTTCACACTTATCGATCCGTTAACAGGTAAAGAAAGTACAAACTTGTCAAGATTGGCTGAATTGAATCCACAACAATATAGCGGGAACATTATTTGGAATATTTCTTCAAACAATAAGACAGCTATCAGCGACTACAGTAGTTATTATATTGAAGATGGCTCATACTTGCGTTTGAATACGATAACATTAGGTTATACATTCCCCAAGAAGTGGATCCAAAAAGTTAAACTGAGCAATGCACGTATCTATTGTACGCTGAACAATATTTATACATTTACAGGTTATTCTGGTTATGACCCGGAAGTGTCGACAGAGAGCAGTGTGCTGACTCCAGGTATCGACAACTCCTCATATCCTCGTTCTAAGAGTTGGGTAATTGGTGTTAACTTAACATTTTAACTAAAAATAAGACCAAATATGAAAAAGATAATTAATATATTAGGAGTGTCAGTTATATTGATAGCTTTCAGTTCTTGCCAGGACTGGTTGGATATGCCTTCTGAATCGAAAGCAGACAGCTCAACTGTTTTCGAAACAGTAGGAAGAGCAGAGATGACAGTGATGGGTGCTTATTCTTCACTGCATACACAAGAATTGGGGTATCAATTATTGATGGGTACAGATGAATCAAGTTCAACGGAAAGTAATTCAAAATATAATGTATCCAACTATGACTATACATCAACATCCAGTATGTTGAGTACTACATACACATCTATGTATTCAGCTATTGAATATGCAAATGTATGTATTAAGAATTTGCCCAACATGAGTATAAGCGAAAGTGAGCAAACAACTGTCAATGCATTATTGGGAGAATCTTTAGCTATTAGAGCATACGCATATTGGAATCTTGTTCGCTGGTACGGAGACGTGCCATATAGCGATGTTCCGACAAGCGACTTGACAACATTTTCATCATCGCGAGTCAGCAGAGACACTATTTACGACCATTGTATTTCCGATTTGCAACGTGCAATAGAGTTGCTGCCATGGAAGAGTGAGGGATATGTTGACACCCCTGAAAGGTTTACCAAAAATGCAGCCTACGGAATATTGGCACGTGTAGCTCTATATGCTGCTGGTTATTCTTTACGTTGGGATTTGAGTACGGAGCCATACGATGCTAATACTGTCAGTATATCACAAAGAAGTGACGCAAGTCGTATAAGAGAACTTTATCAAATTGCAGCAGATGCATGCAAAGCCGTCATTGATAGAGGTGAAAATAGTTTGCTGACAAATTATGACGAGATTTTCCGTCACCTTGCAAACCAAGAGTACGATGATGAGACCATGTTTGAGTATGGCTGGTATGGAAGTAATGTACCAGATGTACGAACAAGTTATACCAATGGTATTCCTACAAGTGGTACAAGCTCTGTATTTGGAAAAGGAGGTAGCCAGATGATGGCGATGCCGACATTCTTGTTTGAGTATGACGAAGGAGATCAACGTAGAGATGTTTCAATTTGTAATTATGGACTTGTTATGGGAACAAACGAAGATTCCTATCAAATGAACACTTATGCAGGAATGGGTGTAGGCAAGTATCGTATTAACT
>JAJPYV010000326.1 GCA_021204735.1 Prevotella sp. | reverse complement strand
TTCACTCTCTCTCCTCCTCCCCACCCACGTGTGAAGTCCCGATTTACTGAGGACATACGCACTTTAAGATTTAGCACAGATTTCGAAAAAACAAACTGTAGCTTGAAGCGGTTTAATTTTTAACTTTTAACTTTCAACTTTTAACTTTGCGCCTCAGCGCAACAATCTTCTCCCTCAGGTATTCGCACATTCCTTCATCCCCAATAACTTCAATATCCTCAAACAACCCCAAAACGAATCTTCCGATACCGATATAACTGCACACATACATGTCAAGAAGATACCTGCCATCCGACATTTCAGTAACGTATTTCAACGCTTTCGGGTATTCTTCTTTCAGGATATTGTATGCTACCTTCCCCAATATCATCTTCACTGGCATTTGCTCCTCACCACTGAACATGAAAATGTCGGTGTATAAATCTCGATGCAACCGCTCATAGCACCATTCCGTGTCAAGCATTTCCACATCGTGCATTCTACTGATTTTAAACGTTTTGTTTAGTCGTGAAGATGGCTCGAAACACCTCACCTCATTATTGTTGTTCATCAACATGAATGGTTCTACAAGCCTGTCCTTCGTAGTCCTACTGTTTAGCGACACATAATCATGCAACAGCACCTGCTGTTTGAACTTAATCGCCTGATACAGAATACCTATATTATGTGCCGCTTGTTCACGCAACTCATCATTGGTCAATATGTCAAAATCATAAAAACGATCTAACTTCTTCTTTAAGTTTTCTGTCAAGGCATTCTCGTTTCCTGTCTTTGACAGCAACCTACGTATAAGTATCGCTTCTTCCTCTGTAAACGACACTCGCTCTATTATGCGGTTGAAAAACGGGGAACTGCGGTCTATACAATAATATTCACCGTGCTTGTAAACAATAAATCCGCAATCTCTGAAAAACTCCAAATAATAATACAAATTGCGGCGTGATATGCCTACCTTGTCACACAACTTACTGACCGTATAACTCCTGTTCTCCGTCAGCAATTCAATCAAATACAGTTCCCTCTCTAATTTATCGTGCCGCATACGTAATAATTCTTAAATATGTTCATTCAAATAGGTCAAGTTCCGTATTTCCTAAAAGATTGTAACTCTTTCGGTGATACTTCGTGATCCCATATTTCCGTATCGCTTCCCTATGCTTTCGTGTAGGATAACCCTTGTTTACGTCCCAATCGTATTGTGGATATTCCTCCGCCAACTTCCGCATATAATCATCCCTATATGTCTTTGCAAGAATGCTCGCTGCAGCTATCGACAGATATTTCCCGTCTCCTTTTATTATTGTGGTATGTGGAATATCATGATATGGCTTGAAACGGTTGCCGTCAACGATTATCGCCTCTGGGCGTACTTTCAACTGGTCCAAGGCTCTGTGCATGGCAAGAATACTGGCATTCAAGATGTTTATCTCGTCTATCTCCTCTGCCGTAACAACTCCCACTGCCCATGCCATGGCATCTCGCTCTATCACCGCCCGCAGTTCGTTACGTTTCTTGGCACTCAACTTTTTCGAGTCGTTAAGCTCGTCATTTTTATAGTCCTGTGGCAATATCACGGCGGCGGCATACACGCTCCCGGCAAGGCACCCCCTTCCTACTTCGTCACATCCTGCTTCTATCACTCCTTTGTTGTAAAATGTCTCTAACATCGCTTTTTACGTTTCTTTAACGAAAAACGTTCAACTTGTGAACTTATTGTGCACAAACAAGCATTTATTTTGCACTCAGAAAAAATAATAAAACAATATACAATTATGGAAAGACAATTAATTCTGTCAACTGACACCACAACAATGAAAAAAGTAGCAGATATGAAAAAGAAAACAATCAACATGCTTAACACACCGCTTAAAATTATGGGTAATTATTACTCTCACGTCCTTGAACGCCCTATCAACATCATCCAGACAAAGGCATTAACGGAGGCACAAATAGCCTTCCTCGCCACCATTTTCCCATTAGACTACAACCTCGCCCTCCGCTCCCTCGCCTGCGCCTGGCTCATCATCGCTCTCAAAAAATGCAAACGTCTCCTCTAATTTCATTTCTCATTCTTTTTTTGAATACATTCGGATCCGTCCGCATCCGCTCTTCACTCTTCATTCTTCACTCTTAACTCTAAATCGTAGCATAAAATTTGCCAAATAATAATTTAGTTCACGGAAAATACGTATCTTTGTGCGATTTTTTTGAAAGATGTAAAAGATATTTTAATTTAGATGAACGTAATTACTAAAACAGTTTCATTGCCTGATGGGAGAACCGTCAGCATTGAAACCGGGAAAGTGGCAAAACAGGCAGACGGCTCTTGTATGCTCCGTATGGGCAACACCGTTTTACTCGCCACTGTTTGTGCCGCAAAAGATGCAGTTCCCGGAACAGATTTCATGCCTTTGCAGGTTGAGTACAGAGAACAATATGCCGCAGCAGGACGTTTTCCTGGCGGTTTTACCAAACGCGAAGGCAAGGCAAGTGACAATGAGATTCTTACATGCCGATTAGTTGACCGCGCTTTGCGCCCCTTATTCCCTGCTGATTTCCATGCAGAGGTGTTCGTGAATGTTCTTCTTTTCTCCGCTGACGGTGTTGACCAACCTGACGCTTTGGCTGGTTTTGCCGCATCTTGCGCATTGGCATGTTCAGATATTCCGTTTGAATGCCCAATCTCTGAAGTTCGTGTGGCTCGTGTAAATGGCGAATATGTTGTTAACCCGACATTCGAACAGATGAAGAGTGCTGATATCGACATCATGGTGGGTGCTTCTAAAGAGAACATCCTCATGGTTGAGGGTGAAATGAAAGAGGTATCAGAACAAGATCTCCTCAATGCTCTTAAAGTAGCACAGGATGCAATCCGCCCGATGTGTATAATACAGGAGGAACTCTCAAAGGAGCTTGGCACTGACGTTAAACGTGAATATTGCCACGAGGTTAACGATGAGGAACTGCGTGAACAGTTGAGAAACGAGACTTA
>JAJPYV010000363.1 GCA_021204735.1 Prevotella sp. | reverse complement strand
ATAGCTACGGCTTGCCCTTACTACTTCGCGGATAAGAGTTCCGGAATTCCGGTCTGTCTTATCCGCGATTTTTGTCTTCGGAATGTGGGCGGCAAATGCTGCACCCATATTTCCAAATTTGCTGTATGCTTGATGCCATTTGTGCTGTAGTCTTGCGTCCAAACTCGCTGGACTTCTAAGGTTCCATCAATTGGTTACGAATATCAGAAAGAACGGAGTTTTCCCCTCTCAAAACGATATGTACAATTTTAGAATGGCAAATCATCATCTTCGTTATCCGGACTTAAGGCCGCCGGCTCGGGATAATGCTCAGTATAATATGACAATAAAAATGATCCGACAGTGCTAACCGAATTTATACAAAGATATGCATATGTTGGGTCTGTTATGATCTCGCCTTCGGGAGTTTTCCCGTGAAATTCTGACTTTTCACTTCTTAACTTCTCTATCTGTCGAGCGATGGTCAACAATGACGAACTAATGTTCCTAACTTCTTCTGGAATACTATCGGAAGGATGTAGCTTAAATTCACGTAACAGAACATCTGTAAGTTTATGTAAAGTCTCTGTGTCTTTCCACTTAGCTGTTATTCTATCATCACTAAGGATTCTTTTGATAATACTCTCCAATGCAGAATTAGCTAAACCTATTGCTGTACTCGGATCAGTCTCAACACATTTAAAGGCTTTTTCAAATGTGCCGATAGCCGACGGACAGCGCTGCTTAAGATCATTCCTAAAAGTTGGAACGCAAGGAATAAAGCCAGGAGTCTCGATGCCCATGTCAATTGCAATTTTGATAAGGAGGTCTTCTCCCATATAAAGCAATGTCTTGGGCAATCTATTTTAGTATTGGAAGCGTCCTTATAAAAAATATAGAAATTTTTAAACTTGTTTTGCCAATCTTGAATGTATAGCATAACTTCTTTATAGCTATGATGACGTTCATCCCATATAGCTTTTACAACCTTATCAATCAATCGCATTTTATAGCGAGGAGATAATTTTTCCATACAACATAGTTTTAATCTATTCTCACAATTTAGGAAACGAACTATAACGGAAAAACAGGTTTAACCGCTATAGTTCTGTCATGACAAAGCTAATAATTTTTCCTGTATAATGGCCTCATTCAAGTTTCATTCTTATTACGTGGTAGAGTGAGGTTATCAGCGTTGTCTATTATCTTGTCAATTGGCAATTAAATCTTACCTTTGTATGACCAATAATTCGAACACCATGAATGATGATGCAGCCAATTCTGTCCAGCCTTACGGTATAAATGACGTGCTGCGGGAGATACGATCAATGTCGATTGCCGAGCGCGAGAAAGGAGGAAAGTTTGAAAGAACCATCCAACGATGGTTTCTAACAGACCCGCGCTATGAACACCTCAAGAAGGTATGGATGTGGGAAGACTTCCCCTCGAGGAAAGATTTCGGCTACGGGCATGATCAGGGGATCGATCTTGTGGCGAAAACCGATATGAACGATTATTGGGCGATCCAATGCAAGTGTTACGCGGAGGACACGGTTATCGATAAGGGCGACGTAAACAGTTTCCTCGCCAACGCGAGCAAGGAGTTCACGGACGAAGAGACCTATCAGAAAAGGACATTCAGCAATCTGATTTGGGTATCCACCACCCGCAAGAAGTGGGGCCCAAATGCCGAATTGGCCATTCGGGGGCTGAGGGTTCCGTTTATCAAAATTAACCTGTATGACCTCGAAAGTTCACCTGTCGATTGGTACAAGTTATTCCACGGCTACAAACAAGGAGAAGAGGCGAAACAGGCGAAGAAGACAATTCTGGACCATCAGCAGGAAGCCATTGACAAAGCCTACAAGTATTATGTGGAAGAGGATAACAAGCGGGGCAAGTTGATCATGGCATGCGGCACTGGAAAGACGTTCACCGCACTCAAGATAATGGAGAGAATTACCGACAAAGATTCGGTTGTGTTGTTTTTCGTTCCGAGTATAGCGCTTCTGAGTCAGACTCTTAACGCATGGATGGCCGACAAAACAGATGAGATGCGCCCGATTTGTGTCTGCTCAGACAGTAATGCCTCAAGGCTACTCGACAATGGAGACAACTACGAGGATATAGACGGTGATGACGTTAGCGTTGATAATGGTAATCTCCCTTATCCCGCCTCTACAAATGCAAAGACTATCCTAACTCAAATCAACAGGGCAAAGCTGGATAAGATACGTGCTGTAATAATGTCCACGTATCAGAGCATTGATGTTGTAATAGAAGCCCTGGGTAAAGCGAATCTGACGGCATCCCTCTGTATCTGTGATGAAGCGCACCGTACTACTGGGGTCAATCTTAGAGGCAGCGAGAAAACCGCATTCACCAAAGTTCATGACAATAATCTTATTCATGCCGACAAGAGGCTTTATATGACGGCGACGCCGCGGCTTTATCGTGAATCCGCCAAAATAAAGGCCAAGGAGAACGATTATATCCTCTGTTCAATGGATGATGAAACTATATATGGCAAGGAGTTTCACCGACTTGGATTTAATACCGCCGTTTCGCGTGGTCTACTTACGGACTACAAGGTAATGGTATTGACTGTCAGCGAGAATGACATTCCTGACAACATCCGTTCCGAGATTAAGGAACAAACAAAAGAATGCCCGGACAAAAAAGAAGAGCTTAATTTCGATGATGCCACAAAAATTATAGGGTGCATCAACGGTCTATCGAAGCGTATCAAAGGAGATGATGGCGTGACGCGCGATGCCGACCCTGCATTCATACACCGCGCAGTGGCTTTCTGCCAGACTATCAACCCTACCAAAAAGAATCCCACTGCCGCATCAACTCAAATAGCAGGATTGTTCCCTAAAATCTGTAAACAATACAAGGAAGCTCTTGGAGACAAGGCCGGGGAGATAGTACAGATAGAAGCGCGTCACATTGATGGAACGATGGATGCCAACATGCGAAATGAGAGGATACAATGGCTAAAAGAAGACCATGGAGAG
>JAJPYV010000382.1:323-3006 GCA_021204735.1 Prevotella sp. | reverse complement strand
CAACGTCTCTATAACAGCCTCATACTGTTTCATGGTATATTGTATTTAATCAATTAACTAACATATTTTCACTTTACAAAAATACGAAATTTATTCCACAAAAATATATCCAACAACTTTTATCTGAATTTTTACGTTGTAATTTATTCCTTTTCACATTTCACAGTATTATCCAACCTCTTAGAAGTTTGTCAAAAAGTATCAATAATCAACATTCTAATTCTGACTATGTAACAAGCATGTAACTACCATGTAACTGAAAGGCATTTTGAGCAGGGCTTTGTGTCGGTATGATAAACATAAAGTATTGAATGTCAGATATTTATAAAATTAAAATCCATGTAACTACCATGTAACTGGCTTTTTGTAATATCTTGATTATCAGTTATTTAGCAAATGCGGCAATTTTGACGTTTTATTCCATATATATGTCAAAATTAAAGAAATCAAAAAAAATTGAGAGTCAATAATTTTTGCCAACATTTTTCTGCATACTAAGCATCAATGTAGTGATAAAACCCACGACTATTTCCAAAAACGGAAACACTCGTAGGTGTTATTATGATTTTGTTTCATTGTCTTTTTGTTGGGGGTAAACATCCCATCTAACTCTCCCATTATTAATATCTAATAAAAACGTGAGTTCTGATTTATCAATATCACATTTTTCAAAAAGTCGACGAAGACATCTTAATTTGCTTTTGTTGTCACCTATCCATAAATATCTGTCTGGCGCAATTTGGAAGCAGCTATTAGGATTATATTTTTTTGACGTTATAAAATCCTGGTCGTTGTCATATAACGCATCTACCTGATCTGGGCATCTTGCCGATATAATTTTAACAACATCAATCAACATGTTTTTCCATATTAACTCCTCATGTTCCTCACCGAACAATCTAAACCCTTTCAACAAGCGATTTGAAGGATTGAAAGTTTCGTCATCAAGGGAAACTTCATCCATCGGCTTTGGTATAGGCATAAAAGTAGTCTGTGGAAACGGATAAAGTCTCAATAATATATCGACAATTTCACGACCTCTATTGATAAGTTCTTCTTCTGTCCACTTTGTACATGTTGTCACGTTTCTTGTTAAACGATATTTGGAGTCCTTATAGCCGGGATTTACATTATCTTCCGAGCGTGTGCCATCACGTTTCACATCAAACGGTTTATTGCTCAACTCGCTATTGATACCTGTGAGAGTAAGATTTGCAAAAGTATGGAGATATTTCTCTTGTATCTCCTCATAATTATCTCCCAGCATTATTTTCCACTCCGGGCTAAGTGTTTGCGGCATGATATGCTCAATAGTAGCCTGTTGAGATTTCATATCCGTTGCTACATCATTGTATTCACCATGCACAGAATTTTCCAAACGTTCAAATAAAAAAATCAGTGATGGTTTCACCATATGATAAACATCTCGTGTTAGTATAGCCTCTTCAAAAGCCAAATTCTTAGGCATTTGGTAATGACCATCCCGTCGCAAGATATGATATACAAGAATATCGGAATATTTCCAGCTCATTTCCTTATCTGCATTTTTGTATTCCTCTATGCTTCTTAGAACGTCTTTATGCAGAGCACAAAAAACTTGTGTCAAGACATTGGCGGGCAAATTGCATACTATACGACGAGCCATATAATTCTCAATAATATCTATCACACTGTATATCTCATCCTCATCCAAATTCTCGTCAACAGCATATTTTAAAAACTGCATGAAAAATACGTTTGGAACATCTGTCTCTATATTACCAATATGTCGCATTTTTCGAGACAGTCTATCAGTGGATAATTTACAAGTTGTTATTTGCTGATAATAGCGTGCATAAACAAGCATTTTTTCGAGTTCTTCTTTACGGTCTTTCCCAACCATGTACTTTTTCCATTCGAAATAAAGATTACTCTGCCTGATGTGCCGTTGAAGTTGTTGCATTATTGTCAGATAATCACGCAAAAACATTGTAGGCTCATTATTCGTGGCAATCTCAATTTTATGCCAGTAATTTTTATAATACTCCTGCTGGTCATCAGATGAAAGAGACATAAGTAGATAATTGCGTATCTTATCTGCTTCAGTTAACGCCAGTCCGGTAGAATTGAGACTTTCAAAAATCAGTTGGGGGTCATCATGATTATCCAACTCTATGGAGATTATTTCAAGTCTTTCAATAGAATCCAATAAGTTATCGAATGTGAAAGAGGGTTGCCTTGTCAACTTGTCATAAAAATAGCGGAAGTTACGCGTAATTTTAGAATCATCAATCAATGTTTCATTTCTGATGATTTTATCGTAAGCTATCATGTCGTTTTCGATGGGTACTAATTTAATTTTCCGTTCTGCGGAGCAATATTTTGCCATTAAGAATATTTCATTCGCTTCATTTACTCTTTCCGGATTACTTACTTGCAATTTTCCATCTTTTACGGCTTTGATACCGGCAAGCAACAATAGTGATATTGTGGTTATGCGTTGTTGACCATCAATCACAAGACGATTGTGTCCATAATTATCCGCTATTGTTGTAACGATAGAGCCAAAGAAATGTGATTGATGGTTTGATTTGTTTAAATTTACCAAATCATTGAAAAGCTGTTCGCAGTTCTCTATCAACCAGTCGTAATTTCTCTGATAAACAGGGATGATAAATTGTGTTTTATTACCTTCAATAAAATT
>JAJPYV010000382.1:0-313 GCA_021204735.1 Prevotella sp. | reverse complement strand
GAATATTTCATCAGCAAAATTACAAACTTTAAATGGAAAAATAAATAGGTTAGTAAAAATGTTGAATAATATTTTATCTCTTATTGGGCATAGCGACCATGTAACTGAAAGGCATTCCCTGTTTTCGCCAATGCGGAACCCAGAATCAACCAAAAATAGACACCACAACTACTTGTAGTGCCGATTTCCAAATTATGTGGCGAAAACAGGAAAAGACAACCTGAACGTGAGGGCGGGCAAATCCTCATATTGGCTTCCGATGACTCGAAGAGTCCGGTACCCTTTCCGGTCTTACGCGCAGATTGTTTAAAAG
>JAJPYV010000136.1 GCA_021204735.1 Prevotella sp. | reverse complement strand
AGGGCGAATATGTGGATTTCGAGGAAGAATAATGCTCACTGAGTTCGTAAAATAAAAAAGGTTTCTGTTTAAGCCACCTAATTATCAAGTTATTCACATTCAAGAGGCACACGAATACACGATTCATACCATTCTGGCGGACGAAGGTTTGAGGCGTATGCAGTTTCAAAAAGTTCATATAATTCATGATAACGGATTTCTTTGGATACAATGAGTTTTAGTTCCTTTGTCTCAATGGGAATAATTTTCATGCCTTCTACATATCTACTGTAATCTCCTGTATCGTAGTATGGTGTAATTTTCCTGGAACGAAAATCTGCAATTACGTTTAATATTAAGGTTGTTTGTTGTAAACAGACAATACGAATCGGGATTGTTAGTCCGAAGTAGATGTTGACCTAAATGTCGTGAAACGGGCTCCATTTCCATACGTCTCTGGTTTGTTCCATCGGCAAGTGTAGCTTCAAGAAGTAATGTATGAGCTGGAAAATATCTTGTCTTTTCATACTCGTAAACGATATCAGCTTCACCTCCTGCAGCATGAGTTTTTGGCAGTAAGTCAGCATCAAGTGAGAGTTTCAGATAATCAAGTATCTTCCCCTTTCTCTCACTAACTTTATACCATAATATTCCGAGAACATACTCAAAGATTGTCGGGGCATCGGCATTCTCTGTTACCAGGTCCTTAATTTCCTCATCTTTTCTCTTTTCAAATAGGTCAAGCAACTTTAATATTCTCTCTTTTGTGAATTTTGTGTCTATCAAATGCTCTAATCGGAGATAACGATTACTTTCAACAACATCGTATGCTTCCGACAATGTCGTCACATTTGTGTGAAGTTCGGCATTTATTCCATCAATAATTGACTGCTCGCTATATATGAGTCCATCTAAAATTTCCTCTAAGGGACAATCAACATCCAAAAGTTCTGAACTTTCGAAAGCCTTACTATAGATGTGGCTTATACCGTTTTTGAATATCTGTTTTGGTACAATATCGATTTTGACTGTGTCTTCATCAAACAATATAATATCAGATGTTTTAATATACCGTCTGTTCAAATCCATATAGTCAGCTAATGTTGCCTTCGCTTTCAGTAAATGCAATGTTTCAAAGAAAACTTGCTTGAACTCGGTTTCATTATTTATATGTGAGAAATCAGTCTCATTCAAACATTCCTCAGGAGTGCGTTTTATGGCTTTTTCAGAAACATTACCGAACAGATAAGATCGCCAAAGTCTGCCTATATTTATTTGTTTTGTTGCGATATACACAGCTTCCAAAGATTGCTTGTCGTTTTCAACAAATGTCTTGTATAATTCCTGATAAAGAGGATAATATGACTTGTCGTATGTTCTACTTTTACGGTTCATTCCTATTGTACAGATAAGATTTTCATCAACTGTATTGTTTATCAAAACCTTTAAACCATCTTTATAATTCTGCTGATTCATAAGATGGCGGATGATTATATCGTCAATTGATATTTTCCCCTCTCGCAGTATTGGTATCTCACTTAATATCAATTCCGTACTTTCTTGATCAATGCAAAGAGGAAGCAAGTATGTAAATTCGTCAAGAGTAAGATAGTTCAATTCTGTAAGTAGGTATAACAAGACAATAAAGGGTCTCACACATTTATCACTGAAATCACCCGACAGTTTCATTAATTGTTTCAAATAAATGAAACTGTCTTTTGGAATTTTAAAAATATTATCAGTGGTGAAATCTCCCGATTGGCTTATTTGTAACAATGCTGTGCCAGGTTCCGTGAGTTGTCTGTTACTGTCAATCAGTCCTATGTCACACAAACCTGATGTTTTCTCCCTTGCATCTTTTGCCTTGTTGCGGGCATCACCTGTTATAAAACCCTTCGCTCTTAAAAAGTCATAATATCTTATTTGCAATTCCTCGTTGCCATTCCACGATTCAAAGGAATTTCCCTGTATTGTCCAGAATTCATCCAGCAATGCAAGTTGTTCCTCGATACTCTTATTGAAATTCTTAGTACGGAAACTTGTAGTTCCTAAATTCCAACAAAAACTTTTATATGATAATTTTTCTGCCATGTGTGGTTAATAGTTTGTAATCAGCACTTCTTCACTTTCGGAAAATTTATCTTTTGTTTGGTAGTTTGAATTAGAGTAACTGTAATTCAAATTAATTATATTATATCTTTCACCTCTATCTTTTAACCATTCCAATAAGATTTGATTTTCTTTTCCTTTACTTCTCAATACATTGGATAATGCAAATCTGATATCTTTTTCATTGAGATTGTCTAAAAAGTTTAATAAATCTTTTTCGTGGCTTTCATCCCAACCTCCTTGTTCATTATATGTAGCGCAAGTAATCAGATATGGTGGATCGACATATACAAAATCATCTGTGTGTAATTGTTCTATATCAAATGACCTGAAATCAACACATGTAAATTCATTGTCCTGATCTTTCAAACGGTCAATAAACTCCGACAATTTTTCGTGCATCTTCTTATTGAAATCACGTTTTCCCACTGGCAAGTTAAACTCTCCGTTGCCATTAAACCGTATTTGGTTGTTGAACGCATATACTATAATCACGTATAACATTATATAATAATAATAGTCGTATGCCTGATTTAGAGTTCGATTGTTGAATGCCTTTCTTAATTTCAAAAAGCCTTCCCGATTAAACGCCCCCAATCCATTATCACTTTCACAGTTGTAATAACTATAATTATGCTTGCAAGTACAAGACAGTCCGAACTCATCAATTATCTGGTATATCCAATCATAAATAATTTCCTTATCCAGATTTTTAAATGTATGGTACATATATATCAAATTCGGATCTATGTCGTTGTATAATACTTTGTTACACTCCACATTTATACCAACATTGCAACCACCACAAAACAGGTCCACGAATAAATTGATATCCTTTGGGAACAAAGGTAGTATCTGCGGTAATAACTTGTATTTACCACCGATATAATTCATTGGTGATTGAATGATTTTGGTTATCGTTCCTT
>JAJPYV010000355.1 GCA_021204735.1 Prevotella sp. | reverse complement strand
CGGTCGTGTTCCTGCGTGAACTTTTGCACTAACGTTAGGTATTCATCACTCTCATAATCAGTACGTTGTGAGAGTTCGGTGTTCATCTTGTCGAGACGGTTTTTTAATTCAGTATTTCCCTTGAACGCCTTGCGTACCTCCTCACGCACGGTGGTATTGTCCTGCAAAATCATCACCTGTGGAAGATAACCTACAGTAGAGCCGCTTGACACCGTGACAGAGCCTTCTGTGGGACGCTGAATGCCACACAGAATCTTCAGTAATGTCGATTTTCCTGCCCCGTTTTTTCCCACCAAGGCAATGCGGTCACGGTCGTTTATCACGAAATTGACATCGCTGAATAATGGCTTTATGCCAAACTCTATCTTTAAATTATTAACTGTTATCAATCAAATTAAAATGTTTCGATTTAGCGAACTATCCGCCATGCACACAAGCAAAATTGAATTTATAATTTTTAATTTATAATTTTTAATTTTGGAAGTATCTTGCGACAAAGGTTTCGAGTTCTTCACCGCGCAGTTCTTTGGCAATTAGCTTTCCTTTGCTGTCAACAATCATGGTGTAGGGTATGGAGCGGACACCATATTTCACCGCCACCTGATTATCCCAGCCCTGCAAGTCAGACACCTGTGTCCATGTCATGTTCATGCCCTTAACGGCATCTGTCCATTGCTCTTTATCCTCGTCGAGAGAGACACCTATTATGCCAAGTCCCTTGTCCTTATAGTTATTATAGACATTCACTAAATTGGGCATCTCACGCCTGCAAGGAGGACACCAACTCGCCCAAAAGTCGATTATTGTAATTTTATGCTTGGCAAACTCATCCGTTGCGTCAACAGGTATGTTATCCATATCGTTTTGCGTGAAAGAAATCACGTTTGGATTATCTTCAGATTGCTCCTCTACCATTTCGGTTTTAGAAGTCGTGTCATTTGCCTTACTTTTAGAAGGTTGGCATGCCGTCAGTATGAACATAATGGCAGTCAAACCGAGAATATAGCTTATTTTCATTTAGAACAGATATTGTGAACTGATACTCTGGTGACTTAATACCCTGCGGATAGTTTCAGCGAACATATCAGCAACAGACAACTGCTTTACTTTGGAACAGGGTTTTAAGAAAGGTATCGAGTCTGTGAATACGATTTCTTCAAGAGCCGAATTTTCAACCCTTTCGGTTGCAGGACCGCTCATAACGCAATGTGAAGCACATGCCCTTACGCTCTTTGCCCCGGCTTCTTTCATTATGTCAGCTGCCATGGTAATTGTGCCGGCAGTGTCAACCATATCATCAATCAATACAACATTCATGTCCTTCACATCACCGATAATCTGCATACTTTCGATTACATTTGCCTTTGCTCGCTTCTTGTTGCAGAGAACCAATGGGCAACCGAGGTATTTTGCATAGTTGCTTGCTCGTTTACTACCACCAACATCAGGTGAGGCAATTACCAAGTCTTCGAGTTGCAGACTTTGCAGATAGGGGAGTATCACTCCCGAAGCGTACAAGTGGTCAACAGGTACGTTGAAAAAACCCTGAATCTGGTCGGCGTGCAAGTCCATTGTTATAAGACGATTGATACCGGCAGCAGTGAGCAAATCTGCCACCAACTTAGCACCGATACTTACACGTGGCTTATCTTTCCTGTCCTGACGTGCCCAACCGAAATAAGGAATTACGGCATTGACGCTATTTGCAGAGGCACGCTTTGCAGCATCAATCATCAGCAACAACTCCATGAGATTGTCGGAGTTGGGGAATGTACTCTGTACGAGGAACACGTCACGTCCACGGATTGATTCCTCGTATGAGACAGAAAACTCACCGTCAGAAAACTTTGTAATCACGAGGTTGCCGAGACGACAGCCAAGGTGTTTGCATATCTTCTCGCCCAAATACTTGGTACATGTACCGGCGAATACCATTAGAGAACTTTCTTCGTCCATTTTATTAATATCTTTGTTTGATTTGTTCATGAGACTGCTTTGAGAAATTTGTAGAAATGTGCAATCAGGTCTTTGTAATCGAGTTCGGTTTGGATATCAAACTTGCTCCATAAATCATTACATATCACGACACCCCCGAAACCGAAGTCTTTTGCCAGTCTGACGTTATCTAAATTGATATCGCCAAATGCATATACTCTCTTGTCGAGAATACCATCAATAGAAGCATCCTCAATTTGTTTTAGTGTAATAACCTGACTGTTTTCTTCTGTCGGGTTGTCGAAAGTGCAGTGTAAAAAAACGTAGTCTGCCTTTTTTTTCATTTCTGCCAACTGGTTTAAATCGGAGCAAGTTACACCGTATTTGCCTTTGTAGTTGCCTGGCAATGGCTGAGTTGGGTCATCGATATGGATGCCAGCCAAATTGAACTCATTTTTAAGGTAGAAATGGTTGTGTACCACTATTTTGCGACAAAGGGATTCAGGCAATAACGATAGTAATCGTTCTGTGTACATCGGGGATGCTCCAGGCTTACAAATGTGCAAATCATCCATGCCTTCATCAAAGAGAGCTGTAAGAATTTTGTCCTCTTCAACGAAGAATGTAGGTTGAGTCATGATAACGAGCTTCATCGCTTGAATTGCAATTCAGACTGCAAAAATAGAAAATTTTTCCAAACCGACAATCACCAAATTATTAAAAAACTATATTGCAAGTAAATTATTGATAAGGGATGTGAATAATATTGCAGTTTGTTTCTCTTTGTCACAGAGAAATTTTAATCAGAAAAATATAAAAAACATGCTTTATTGATTGAAATTTTACTATCTTTGCAGTGAAATTATTAATTAATCTGTGATATTTATTAAATTATGCGGACTGATTTGTCGGTATTTGGGAATGTGCCGGTGTCGGCTGCAACGATAGGAAGTCTATATCCTAAGTTGGTGGGGAAGAACCAGAAGTTGCGGCAACTTGAGAGGGATGGGGAAATCATCCGTCTCAAGAAAGGATTGTATGTGGCCAGTCCGCAGCATGGTGACAAGCCTCTCTCAACGGAAC
>JAJPYV010000381.1 GCA_021204735.1 Prevotella sp. | reverse complement strand
GTCCAAACAAGTTTGGCTCTGCTCTTGCTTAATCGAAACTTTTAACTTTTAACTTGCAATGCTTTATCCAATTGGCATACAGGGTTTTGAGACTGTGATAACAGACGGTTTCGTTTACGTTGACAAGACAGCGCAAATGTATGACCTTATATCGAGTGGGCGGTATTATTTTCTATCCCGTCCGCGCCGTTTCGGGAAGTCTCTTTTAGTTTCCACTATGAAAGCATATTTTGAGGGGAAGAAAGAACTCTTCAAAGGACTTGCGATTGAAAAACTTGAAAAGGAGTGGAAACAATATCCAGTATTGTATTTGGACCTGAACACTGGAAAATATGATACGTTGGATAATTTGGAAAGTAATCTGAATACCATTTTTGCGAAATGGGAACGGATTTATGGCTCGTTGGATGTGGAAGACACTTTTGAGTCCCGTCTCAAGGGTATCATAGAGCGTGCATACGAGAATACAAAACAGAAAGTAGTGATATTGGTTGACGAGTACGACAAGCCGATACTCACGGCAATTGACAATGCGAAACTGCAGGATCAGTTCCGCCAGACATTGAAGTCAATATACTCCGTATTGAAAACCCAAAGTGATTATATCCGTTTCGGCTTCCTTACCGGAGTGTCGAAATTCAGCCACATGAGCGTTTTCAGCGACTTGAATAATTTGGAGGACATTACCCTGAAAAGACGGTACGCTGACATCTGCGGCATATCAGAAAAGGAACTGCATACCTATTTCAAGGACTCGATAAAGGAACTGGCAGAGGAAAATTCCATGACATACGATGAGACATGTGCGGAATTAGAAAAGTTGTATGACGGCTATCATTTTGCTCCTAATTCTGCAGGGATGTACAATCCGTTCAGTCTGTTGAATACATTGAAAAGCAAGGAATTCGGGAAATATTGGTATCGTACAGGCACACCGACATTCCTTGTCAAGATGTTGCAAAAAAAGAATTATAACCTGAACAACCTGCAGAATGAGACGGTTACGGCAGAGATGTTTGATGGAGTGGAGTCTTTGGATGATTCCCCAATACCTTTGCTATACCAATGTGGTTACCTGACAATAACGGGATATGACAAAAGATTTGATAAATATCATCTCGGTTTCCCGAATCTTGAGGTTGAACAGGGATTTACGAATTTCCTCTTGCCGTTTTATATTAGAAACAAAGATAAAAAAGCCAGCGATTTCCTTGATAATTTTGTCTGTGATGTCGAGGAAGGCCGTCCAGAGCGTTTCTTGTCAAGCATGAAAACACTTTTAGATGGAAATGATTACAGTATAATAGGGGAGTTGGAGAAGTATTTCCAAAATGTGATGTGCTTGATATTCAAACTCATGGGTTTTCACGTAGATGTGGAGTATAAGACAGCGACCGGACGTATTGACGCTGTGATAAAGACAAAAGACTATATCTATCTTATGGAGCTGAAGGTTGATACTCCTGCAGAGAAGGCTCTTGAGCAAATAGAAACAAAAGACTATGCCAAAGTTTTTGCAGCAGATGAAAGAAAACTGTATAAAATAGGCGTTTCGTTTTCGAGTACAACCCGCAGTATAAGCGAATATAAAATAGAAGCCCCCTCTAACTCCCCCATTAGGGGAGAATGGAAGTTACCGTAAAGGATAATGAAAATAAGAATTGTAAAGTTATTATTTTCGAATGGCAATATGTTAAATTCCCGATAAAAGGTATATGGTATATACCTAAAAACTGAGTTTTAACACATTTAAGAAAGAAATATGGCAGCACTTGAAAAAGCATATAACGAGTGGTTGGCAATGCAACCATTAGACGAACAGACACGATATAAATTGAGACAACGGTTTACTATTGACTTTAATTACAACAGCAACCATATTGAGGGAAATACCTTGACATACGGTCAGACGGAACTGCTCCTGTTATTCGGAAAGGTAATTGGAGATGCGGAAATGAAGGATTATGAGGAGATGAAAGCCAGTAATGTCGGACTGAAAATGATGGAGGTTGAGGCCATGTTGCAAGACAAGCCGCTCACGCAGAACTTCATCCGTCAGCTTCACAAGACATTGTTGCGCGAAGATTATACCGTTTACCGTAAGTTACCAAATGGAGAATATACCTCGTATGTAATTCATGCAGGTCAATATAAGACGAGACCAAACAGCGTGATAACCCATACAGGAGAACGTTTTGAGTATGCCTCTCCAGAGGAGACACCAGCTTTAATGACAGATTTAGTTGACTGGTACAATCAGGCGGAAAAAGAGGGGAAAATGACACCAGTCGAGTTGGCGGCTCTCTTTCATTACCGTTATATCCGTATTCATCCATTCGAGGATGGTAATGGCAGAATTGCACGGTTGATAGTGAACTATATACTTTCACGCCATAATTATCCGATGATAGTGGTACGTAGCCGCAAGAAAAGCGCATACATAGATGCACTAAGCACAACTGACAAAGTTGTAGGTGCCATACCGTCAAAGGGCGCACATGCTACATTGCGTGAAATCCGACATTTTTTGAATTATTTCACCAAAACTGTTACTGAAGAGATAATAAACGAGATAAAATTCATAACTATTCATGATGAGCATACATGGTGGTACGACGGTGAGTTGATACGATTCCGTTCGGATACGACAAACAAGATATTAACTGCAATAATGATGAATACAAGTATTACAACAGAAGAAATAAGCAATCATGTGGGAGTCAGCATTAGTGCCGTGAATAAACACCTTAAAAAGCTCACTGACAAGCAATATATCCAACGAAAGAATAACGGTGAATGGCTCGTTATAATTTACCCATCAAAATAAAAAAGGGAGGTGATTGCCTCCCTTTTTATTGATTTTATAACGGTTGATTATTTAACCAAAACCTTCTTGCCGTTAACAACGAATATACCCTTGTTTGCGCTGCTTACACGCTGACCGGCGAGGTTGTAAATAGCACCGTTCTCTGTTGTAGGAGCAACTGTGATATTGCTGATACCAGTTTCACCAGCAGCAC
>JAJPYV010000175.1 GCA_021204735.1 Prevotella sp. | reverse complement strand
CCATCGGTTTCAGCAAGCTTGGTAATTTCAATTATATCGATACCCTCACCGCCGAACATACCGGATGCTTGGAACTTGTTGAATGGATGCCCATCTATATTGCTTTGCTGAAATTCAACGATATGTTGGTTCGTAAGTCCTTCGTTTGGCGTGATGAGGATTGTTTTATTTACTTTTTTCTTTGCATGTGACAAATAGTGTTGAAATTGCAGGATGTTGGCGTGCATAAGCAATGTCTTTCCAGACCCGGTTGCACTCCAGAAGGCCAACTTGTTCAAATCCTTTTCTGTAAATTCCGTTATTTCATGATTGGTAGACGGATCTTGATTAAAAACGGATGTATGATAATTGCGGATATCCTCTAGGAGTTTATCCTTATTTGTGAAATACTTGTCTAAATAGATTTCTGTAAAGAGTAACGAAAGATACTGAAAGTACTTCCATTTGATTTTATGGTCACGCTTCCTATTGATTTCCTGGGTGTATTTGGATATGTTATGGTCGTATTCCAGCAACATCTCTTCTGTGATTTCATGCCGTATATACAATCTTGCTTTTAACAGTTCCGCAAAGATTGAAACGCCCTCTTCTGTATATCCTTCAGATGCCGGATCTTTAAGGTTTTCGCTTAAACTCTGTAATGAGTCTGCACCAAACAGATTCAATATAAACCTGTTTAGTACAAGGGTGTTACTCAATGTTTGAGGAACCGTATTTTGTATTCTTTGTGTTTTTGCCATATTATTCTGTCTCAAACATTCTTTTGCTGAATTCCTGCTCAATCAGTCTCACAATCCAAGTATCTGTATCCGCCTTAAGATTCTCCAGATTGTTGTCGCCATTTACATATATCTTGTCAAATTCGTTGCCTTTGGCTAAATAATCCATCTCCTGAAAGAATTCATTCAGCTTCTCATTGGAGATCTCTTTGCAATTCCTCCATATAACCAGTATATGCTCATCTTTGCGGTTGTTGCCTTCAACCACACAAATAGTATCTTTAGGGTATGACATTTTCTTAACCTTGAGGCCTATCAGATAGTTGAATGTCTCTACAAGATCTATTTTCTCTTCTTTCATCTCATTTTTGCATGTAATCTTTAATTTGGTATTCCAAGGGTCAACAAACCAATCCAACGAGAATAGAGAATCTTTTGTTTCTGTATCCAAAAGGTAGCCAAGCATATATTCTTCATAAAACTCTTCTGACTGGTTCATCAATGTGTTTTCTCGTGCCACGAGGTTGTTAAGCGTGTCCTCGTATTGCTCAAGACGCATGTATTTAAAACAATGACTACAACCTTTACGGCTGGTAGGCTTGTCTAATTTCCATTCGTTTGAGTAAATTACATTCTCAACACGGCGTTTTGTCTTTTCATCGAAATATTGATAGCCATCTTGTATAAGTACATATTTGTGTTTTGCTTTGTCCCGTTCACAGACATTCATAACGGCATGTGCCAAAGTAGCTGAACCAGCAAAAGGATCTAATGCAATAGAATCGCCATTAGAGAAAAGCGAGATTAATCTCTCAAAAAGTTTCACAGGTTTTTTGCCATTGGGGAGTTGAACGCCTCCTTCGTTATGAACATTATTGATGCCTATGTCATCCCAAATGTCCCCTTTAGGTTGCGCTGGAACTTTTTTGCCGTTTATCTCGTTGAGATAAGTTGACGCAAACAATACTTCTTTTGCATTAAGAACATATTTTTTAAGTCCAGTAGATGTTATAACTTCTCTAAAAATATCATCATGTGGATAATCATTGAAATAATCATTTTTTGCTCTTTGGTAAATTTTATCCGCATTCTGAATTCTGAACAAATCAAATCGTGCTTGATCATTTATATCAATTCCATGTTCTTCAGCCGCTTGCCTTACACTTTTTCTAGTCCAATCTTTTGGATCTTTTGAATTATGTTTATCCACCCAAGAGTCATAACGTTTAAAAGCATCATCCCATGAACATTGCTCATAAATAGGGTTCAATTTAAAATCAGCACCCTTAGACAAAATGACAATGGACTCCTTTATTTTAGGTATCTTTTTATCTATATGTGACATTTTCATCCCGCTAAGGTGAGACATCTTTACAGTTAGGTTTGTGCGTGAGCTCCAGTTCATTGGCTCCAGCAGTTTCATAAGGTTGAAAAGTTCGATATCGTTTATATTTATGGAACACCAACTGTTATCCGACAATAGTGTGTACATCAACATCATTCTGTCATTCATCATGGTTAACCAGGATGAATCAACATAGTTGTCCTTATATAAAAAATCGTCTTCACCAGTGTTATAAGGAGGGTCAGTTATAATCGTATTTACAATTCCCTTATACTTTTCCTGAAGCAGTTCTAAAGCCTGGAAGTTTTCAGAATTAATTAACAGCCCGTCGCACTGTTCATCCAAATTGTCTATCTCGGAAATTAATTTGCGTTTAAATTCCTCATTAAAGAAAGCGGTATCCAATACAAGAAATGGATTTTCTTTCAGGAATTTCACCGTAAGAGGAATAGAATAACCCGTTGACTCTTTAATCTCATCTATAGCAAAAAGTCTCACCCATTCTTCTCTTTGGGCATCGTTCGCACATATTTCAGCGTATAGTTCCTCCGGTACACGGTCTAATGTAATACAATAATCAGTGGAAACCACCATCTTCTTTTTTAACCACAGCCGTTTTTGAAAATTCTCCAGCGAAGCCAAGAACTCGATAATCTTATTGCCCACATTCTTTATCGCTTTAATGACCGTAAGGTGAGCCAGAAATGAATCAGTAGAACGTGCGTCAATGTCATCTATCTCAAGTATCTCGTTCTTGATATAGAAATCAAGTTCTCTTGAAAGAAAACCTTTCAAATCTTTATGAATAAAGTAATCAAACGTATTTCGTGCAACATAGTCCGCCAAATGCTTTTGAAGCAAAGTCCTGTTTTTATTAGATTCTGTTGGCATTGAAGCAAACAATTCTAGTTTGAATTCCGCTGGAATTTGCTCTTTGAGTAGCACATATGCTGTTTCCATCAGATCCT
>JAJPYV010000260.1 GCA_021204735.1 Prevotella sp. | reverse complement strand
CCCCTTTGTCGGAGCGATGGCGCAAAAATATAAACGTAATTCTCTAAATTTCAATGATTTGTATTTCGCTTATTTCGGCGAAATCTAAAACGAAATAAATGAAATGAATATGGAATCAATACAAGCATGTTGGATGAAATGCCTCCCATAGTTTCATGCAAAATGGAAAACAGAATGGGAGCAAAATGGAAAACAGAATGGAAAACAGAATGCCGTTTTATAGGCTTTATTCGCTAATTATCAATCAGTTAGCGAATGAGCCCATACTTCTATAATTGCAAACAGAAGAAAACAGAATGGAAAACAGTATTGCAAATAACAAGGAACAACTCCAATTCTCAATCTAATGGGAGGCATCCCTTTTGACCTGTAAACATCACATTCGAGGAACTTTAAATGAAGAGGATTCTATCTCTTCCTCCTATATGAGTTTTTGTTATCTCCATCTTTAGACATTTTTTCTATATCGCCATTATCCAACATTTCCCTGAACAATTTAGAAACATGAGAAGTGTTTCTGTCAGTAAGTTGTAATAATTGTCTTGCTTCAGAATTAGTAATACTTCCTATCTCATCCAAATATCTCAAAATAGCCTCTTTCTGTCTCGCCCTCTTTTGTTTCTTAAGTTGAGAATATTTTATTTTTTCTGCGGTTGAACTTCTTTTCGTTTTGTGGAGAATATATCTTAATCCCGATGTCCTGCCGGTAGTTTCGACAAATTCAAGTTCTTGCAGATTCTCCAATATCTTGTGTAGTTGCAATTTGCTTATGAAAGGAGCCGCTTCCAATTCTGAGAATGATGCTTTCTTACGGTTGATAATTTCATTCATCACCAAGAGTCTTTCCATATCCATATCCTTGCCTTCCATTTGTTTGTATTGCAAAGACAACTCTATGAGTTTATCAGAATATATATCGGCATCAACACGGAATATGATACTCGTTTCCGTAACAATCGGTGACGGAAGCTTCTTCCCCTTTGACAGGAGGTCAGTAAAAATCTTATCAAAGCCACTTCCCGCTTTCTCGGCGTACTTGATAGAACGGAACACATCCATAATATTTGGATTCCTTGAGTTCGTTTTCCGCAAGTAATTGGTCTCGTCAACGCCGTCAGGGAACAATCCCGGACTTTCGAATTCAAGGTAGGAAGGGTATTTGCGTATCTCTATAATCTGCTGACGACTATAGTCCCTGTGAACAATCGCATTGATTAAAAGCTCACGCAAAACCACCTCCGAATAATCTTCAATGAATTCATGAAAAAGTCCAAAACTCAACTCTTTTCGTTGTATTTCCGACTTCAACTGTGCAAAACAGCCATCAGCAATTTCTATCAAGTTGCCTTTCCATTCAAAAGGTTGATACCCTCCATCACTATTATAGCGTACATACTTGATTTCGCTATATGGAATCTCTTTCAGAGCCTTGTTGTTCCCGGTAAGAAGTATCCCTGTCGTTGTAGGTAATAACGTTCCTTGTTCTTCTTTCTCCAAAGTCAGGGTGTCGTTAAATTCTCGTATATCTGTTTTCAACAAAGGGCTATCGGCTCTCGCCGTTTTTATTTTGTTGAACAGATTCTGAACTCTGTTTGCATCTTGCCAGTCAGTGACGAACCATGTTTTCTGGTCAAATACGATAAGATTCTTTTCAGACATTATGGCAGCCATTTCATGTGGTTCAATAATCTTGTTCCCGTTATTGGATCGAACAAGATATTCTCCACGTGATGTACTATGCATTTGCCTGGAAAAAGGAATCTCAAGGATTAAAAGAGGCACCTCTTCTACCGTCAATTTATGAGGAATCAATGTTATAGATGGTCTCGTGCGGTCTTGAACCTGTTTTATAAGATCAAATATCTTGTCGTCTGTATAGACAAAAGACTTATTTATTTCTTTGGTTTTATCTACGACACCCAAACAGATGAAGCCACCCTTCTTGTTGGCAAAAGCTACGACATCCCTTGCCATTTCCTCGTAATTTGGTGCAAAATTATTATATGATTTGCCAAATACGTTTTTGTCTTCCAATTGTTCTTTAAAGTCTACAATGTCACTTTCTCCTCTTTCAAGCGAATCGTAGAACCACTGAACACTCAATTTTGTTTGCTTTCTCATATCCTCTTTTCTGTATAAACAAACATATAATTTCCCTTCAACAACCTCATATACGCCTATTGTTATCTAAACCTATCTATCTATAAGACTGCAGACAATATACACACATGCCATATTCATTAAATATCGCTTTTGCAAAGATATTAAATATCTACGACACAATTGGGAACACAGAAGAGAAAATCATTGAATTACACTCGAAAAACATTCGCCAGACAGTGCCAAGCAACTCGTGTGCGATAACGGAATTGTTTATATATTCGGCACCTACTTCTTCTGTGATAATGTCTTTATCCATATCTATAAACTAATTATGTTCGTAAATTCTTTCATCTGTATGGGTGAGATAACCCCGCCACTCATTTATATTCGCCCGTTCAGCCCCTCTGTCTTTTATCTTTTTCCCTATGTTCGTATCTGTATTTAACTTCTTGATGGCTATTTGCAGATTACGCACGCTTTTCAAGTCACAGTTTGGCAATTCTTTGGCAAGCAATCTGTGGAATGTAGTCACATCACAAGGGCTCAAAAGCTGTTCCTCTTGCAAAGCAAAGTATAGGTAGGCCAAATCGGTGCCGGTATGCCGGGTGGAAACCCTCAATTTTATTCTTGCTAAAAGTTCTTCTTTTTCGCCAAGTAGATAATCTTGTAAGCGGAGGGGCTGACTTGCATTAGGCCGGGCTCCTGCTATCGGTTCATCTGCCGCTTCCAGTTCATCAACACATGATTCCATTACGTGTCCTTCTTCGATGGCTATCTTCTCACGCTTGAATCTCTCCCAGTCTTCTTTCGTCCGCATCTTATTGCGGATGCTGCTCTTAATGACAACCCAAATCATCATTGAGGCCAGTTTCCGTTCCATGAAATTATTGACCGGGTTACGCACTTCCGCTTCAAGCTGATTGACCATCGTTTCGTAACACTT
>JAJPYV010000253.1 GCA_021204735.1 Prevotella sp. | reverse complement strand
GGCATGACCTTTCGTGGGGTATGACTCATCGGGTCCCACCTCATCATATCCTACTGTGTTGACAACAAGCCCCCATAGTAAATCACGATTGTTTGCAACCAAATATTTACTGTCTTGCATATTATTTTATTGTTTGTTTATTCTGTATTGCAAATGTCGCATAGGATGTCCGCCCCATGTTGCATCTTCCACGTATTCAAAACCAACCCGATGATAGAGCCTCTCTGCATTCGGATTACCATAGTCAACCAATAGTCCCACTGCCGGCACTCCCATCGCTATTCCCTTGTCGATCACGGCTTTTAGTAATGATGTGGCTATTCCATGCCCTCGATAATCCTCATGCACGGCAAGACTGTCAATATAGAGCTCTCCTGCCGAAGTCTCATCATCCATACCACTGAAGTCACGCCCGAAATTATCTTTCATAACTTGTACAAACGCCTTGCGCAACTCATGCAACTGTCCGCCATCGTAGGATACGCATATCCCACATATTTCACCTTTTTCATCCACAGCCACAAGTGTATTCTTATAACTGTATTGTGAAAAATCTGATTGCACCAACGTGGTCATCGCCCGTTCAAATTCATCAAGCGTATAACCTGCACCTACAAAGTAGAGGCAGCAGTCATAATTCATCGCCTGCATGATTAACCTTGCAATCCGTTGGGCTTGTGTTTTATTGGCTGCCAATATCCTCATAGGAAAAAGTGTTTTTATTATTTGCAAATATATAAAAATCTTATAAAAATACAAATTTTTTATTCATTATTAACAAGAACAGTAAATTTACGTATATTTGCTATATGTTAATTAAAATTAAAAACAATTATTTTCTTGGGCTTTTGAGAACAACATTTTAAAATAATGTGTAATTTTGCAGCACTTTTAGGTAGAATATTAGTTATATCATTAAAAATCAGGTAGTTACAATAATTTAGGATAATAGATGAGACAGTTAAAAATTCAGAAAAGTATTACCAACCGCTCCAGTGAGGCTTTAGACAAATACCTTGTTGAAATCGGGCGTGCTCCGTTGATTTCAATCGATGAGGAAATTGAATTGGCTCAAAAGATTAAAAAGGGCGGTGCTGAAGGTGAAAGGGCAAAAAACAAGCTTGTTACAGCAAACTTGCGTTTTGTCGTGTCCGTAGCTAAGCAATACCAACACCAAGGACTTACATTGACAGACTTAATTGATGAGGGTAATATCGGTCTGATAAAGGCAGCTCAGAAGTTTGATGAAACTCGTGGTTTCAAGTTCATCTCTTACGCCGTTTGGTGGATTCGTCAAAGTATTCTCCAGGCTATCGCTGAACAAAGTCGTATCGTACGCTTGCCTCTAAATCAGGTTGGCTCTCTCAACAAAATTAACCATGAGATTAATAAGTTTGAACAGGAGAACCAGCGTCATCCTTCTGTATCTGAACTATCAGAAATGACTAAGCTCGATGAGGACAAAATTGGTCAATCATTGGCTGCCGACGGCCATCACGTAAGTATCGATGCTCCTTTCCAAGACGGTGAGGATAATTGTATGCTTGACGTAATGCCAAGCGGTGAAGATAGCCGTACTGACAAGGCTGTTGACCATGAGTCTATGGCTCTTGAACTCAACACTGTTCTTAGCAAGGTTCTCAAGGAGCGTGAGATTACCATTATCCGTGAGTGCTTCGGTATCGGTTGCCACGAGAAAGGGCTTGAGGAAATCGGTGACCAGCTCGGTCTTACCCGTGAGCGTGTACGTCAAATAAGGGAAAAGAGTATCGCAAAACTTCGTGAGAGTGGTAACTCCAAAATCCTTATAAAATATCTTGGTTAAGATCTAAGATTATTTTACTAATAATAAATAATTGAAAACTCGATGGTTTACTAACTATCGAGTTTTTTCATATACCTATTACCATAAATGTGGATAATGGTAATAAAACCAGTAGGTCTTCCCATAGTAATCTTTCAAATACGACATCCTTTCAGTTTGATTCTCAAACTGATGTTCTATTTTTTTGAAGTCCGAATAGTCGGTTTCCATAACTTCATCACTATATACTATAACTGGGTGTGAACGTAGATGGTTGTATAATGTCAAGGCTTCCTTATAATGCTTTGGCAAAGTCGTGGAAACGATATTATATTTCTTCTTTAATAATTTCACAAAGGAATCGAGATCTCTGTCCAATAAATATCCACAAAGCAGATAGTCGGTAACTGGTTTCATGGCAATTCCATTGTCAGATATATATTTAAGGTAATCCATAGCTCCCACATCCTTTCCTTTCTTACGAATACTCAGAGGCTTCGTTATTTCACTGTCTGATATCATCATGCTCCTCACTTCTGTCTTATATGGCAACAAACTGTTAGAACCAACCGCTACAGGATATTCAAAAAAACGTTCTCCCAACTGCCCTGTCCGTGATAAGGCGTATGCCCGCAACATCGTAAGACTTGCATCAGTATGTGGATATGTTTGCGCTACTTCAAGGGCTTCCGTCCACTGACTCTTCTTCAACAGCACTTCCATCTGCATCCTATAACGGAATATTTTATTGGTTGTTCCGAAAGCGGAAACTAAAACGAACATAACTGACAATACCAATAGGTTTATCCATATTTCTCCAATCATCGTTCCTCTTGTCAAGGATGCGGAACTCGATATCTTGTTTTTCCAGAAAACAATTATTATAATAACATATATTATTATCAATATAGGGGCTAACCAAACCCATACCGGAGAGAATGGCACATGCTCAAATTCCGGATTTACTGTCGTAAGTACTGATAACAACAACAATGAAGGGAAAAATGTTAGAGCGTAAAATTTGCCGCAAAATCTCGTTAGCTTACTAATCCCTATTTGCAATGCATACAGTACTATGGTTATGATTATCGCACCTACCAACTTGTCATAATGGGTAAGTCCTCCTGATAACACGTGCTGCATCATCGCAAGCACATCTGATTGCGTGAAATATATATATATAAATGTGTATGCAATAAAAACAATAGCACATAAAGATGTTACTAATGTGCTATTGTTTGTTT
>JAJPYV010000076.1 GCA_021204735.1 Prevotella sp. | reverse complement strand
ATTAATAGTGGCATGTATCTTTTCTCTTATATGCTTATTAGGTTTTTCTCTTTTCAATACCAAAGGAGAGCCCAGAGAAGCGGTTGTAGCATTGTCGATGCTGAAAAATGGGAATTGGGTACTTCCAATCAACAATGGTATGGATATAGCCTACAAGCCGCCGTTTTTCCATTGGTGCATAGCGATTTTTTCATGTTTAAAAGGGTCAGTAACAGAGTTCACATCACGCCTTCCATCAGCGTTGGCTCTTACTGCTATGATTATTGCCTGTTATTGGTTCTATGCTAAAAGAACATATAAACCCGCTCTGCTCACTTGTTTGATAACCCTTACGTGCTTTGAGGTTCACCGAGCAGGAATGGCATGCCGTGTAGATATGATGCTTTGTGCGCTAACCGTAATGGCATTATACCAACTGTATGCATGGGGCGAAAGAGATATGAAAGGTTTTCCGTGGCTTGCCATTTTGTTTATGAGTGGAGCCTTTCTCACGAAAGGACCAGTGGGGATCATTTTGCCCTGCCTTGTTGAGGCAGTATTCCTACTGATAAGAGGGAAAGGGCTGTGGAGAATTATACGCAAATTCATAATCGTGGCATTGGCAGCCTGCGTGATTCCTGCGGTATGGTACGTGGCAGCATACAAACAAGGAGGCGACCAATTTCTGCAAATAGTATATGAGGAGAATCTCCTGCGCTTTACAGGAAAGATGACATACATATCGCACAACAAGCCAGTTTCATACAATTTTCTGAGTGTTATTTCCGGTGTTGCACCATATACCATATTATTAATAATGTCATTGTTCGTTCTGAAATATAAGAAGCTAAAGAACATCACACATATCACAGCAGCAAGAATAACGAGATATTTCAAAGAAATGGATGACGTGCGCCTTTTCTCATTGTTGACAATTGTGATAATTTTCGTATTCTATTGCATACCAAAAAGTAAGAGAAGCGTATATATCTTGCCCATTTACCCATTCTTAGCATATTTCTTAGCAGAATATATAATATATCTTTCGAAGAAACACATCGCAGTGGTAAAGGCATTCGGGAATATACTCGTAGCAATATCCATAATTTTTCTCATTGCCTTTATCTGTGTCCGCGCAGGGATTGTGCCTGAAAATATATTCTCAGGGCGGCACGCAGCGCAAAATATGGAAATGATCAAAGCACTTGCAACAGCCCCGTTAAGATTATTAATATTGCTTCCTATCATCGCCTCCGCCTATTTTATCTACATGAAAAGAAAAGGAGGAACAAGGTTTATTTATTCGATAACAGTAATAATCCTTGCCATATACATGTCGCTTGACGGTTTTTACTTGCCTGCAATGCTGAACAGCAAGTCAGATTATTCAGTAGCAATGAGAATAAAGGCAGAAATACCCGAAGGCACGATATACTCATACCGTACCGATATAAATGTCGGAGACATGATGCATCCATTCACGGTGAATTTCTATTTAGGCGACCGTATCGTGCCGTTTGAATACAAACTGCCGTCAAATGGTTATCTCATTTCCGGGGACAACGACATAGAGGCGTTCAAGACAACATATCCAGAATATGCGGTAAAAGAAACAATTGATTTCAATCACAAGAGTTGTGACGATGGGAAGATGCTCCATCTGTATAAGTTTAACAAGAAAAAAGACAAAATATGAAGCTTGCTATCATTGTGCCTTGCTATAACGAGGAAGAAGTGTTGCCCGAAACCACCAAGCGCTTGTTACAAGTAATAGACGAACTTGTAACAGACGGGGGAATAACTACAGGCAAGATAATGTACGTGGACGATGGCAGTAAGGACAAGACATGGGAGCTCATAGAAAGTTTTGCGGCAAAAGACAAGAAGATAGCAGGACTGAAACTCGCTCACAATGTAGGGCACCAGTTTGCTTTGTGGGCAGGATTGGAGTGGGCAGCGACCCACAGTGATGCAGCAATAACGATAGATGCCGACCTACAGGATGATGTTGATGTTATAAAACAGATGGTTGACTGTTACAATCGTGGCAATGACATAGTTTTTGGAGCGAGGAAAGACCGCAAGACAGATACAGCATTCAAGCGAATTAGCGCACAACTGTTTTACCGCATGATGAATGGACTTGGCGGTAATATTATATACAACCATGCAGATTTCAGATTAATGAGCAGACGCACATTGCAGGCACTAATGACCTTCCCAGAGCGTAATCTTTTTCTTCGTGGAATGGTAGCTACGCTCGGTTTTCCGCAGTCAATAGTATATTACGACAGGAAAGAAAGGTTCGCCGGGCAGTCGAAATATCCTATCCGTAAGATGCTCAACTTTGCCCTTGACGGTATAACTTCATTTTCCATAAAGCCGTTGCGGTATATTATGTTGCTTGGGCTGATATTTATTCTAATCGCAATCATAGCAATTATTTACGCACTTGTATCCTATTTCAAGGGCATGGCAATACAAGGCTGGACATCATTGCTTATTTCCGTATGGTTCATCGGCGGAACAATACTCCTCGCATGCGGAGTGATTGGAGAGTATGTAGGAAAGATATATATCGAGACGAAATCACGCCCCCGTTACTTCATAGAAAAAGAAACAGGCAATCTCGATTAGTGATTTTGTCTTTTATTTTGTATTTTGACAAACTTGCAGTAACTTTGCACTGTCATATTTGAAGATAAAACATAAAAGAGAATGCAAGAAAAACGACAAAACCGCATAGCAAGGTTGCTTCAAAAAGAGCTGAGCCTTATATTCCAGTCGCAGACAAGGATGATGCACGGCGTGATAGCAAGTGTTACACGCTGCCGTATAAGTCCAGACCTTAGCGTCTGCACTGCCTATCTTAGTATATTTCCATCAGAAAAAGGAGAAGAGATAATCAAGAACATCACAGCAAACGAAAAGACAGTGAGGTATGAGTTAGGCACCCGCGTGCGCAACCAGTTGAGGATAATACCCGAACTAAGGTTCTTTTTGGACGACTCCCTTGATTATATAGAACACATTGACGAATTGTTGAAGAAATGAATTTCCCCTTCTACATCGCCCGTCG
>JAJPYV010000353.1 GCA_021204735.1 Prevotella sp. | reverse complement strand
GTATCGGAAAACATGGCGCAGGTGACGTAATCTTCAATACGCCGACAACCTATCTTGACTATCTCCGCGCAGTTAGCCCGCACTCTCAGTTACAGGCTTCTGGCGAGAACGTCGGCCTCCCCGACGGACAGATGGGTAATTCGGAAGTCGGTCACCTGAACATCGGCGCAGGGCGCATTGTTTATCAGGATTTAGTGAAAATCAACCACGCCTGCAAAGACGGTTCTATAATAAAAAATCCTGAGATTGTAAAGGCTTACAGCTATGCCCGTGAAAGTGGCAAGAAATTGCACCTTATGGGACTGACAAGTGATGGCGGTGTTCACTCATCACTCGACCACCTGTTCAAACTCATGGAGATCTCTAAGTTATACGGCCTGCAAAATACTTACATCCACTGTTTCATGGACGGCAGGGACACTGACCCGAAGAGCGGTGTCGGCTTCATCAAGCAGGTTGAGGATGCTTGCACTGAGACTGGTGCACACATCGCAAGTATTGTTGGACGTTTCTATGCTATGGATAGGGACAAGCGCTGGAACCGTATAAAGGAGGCTTACGATATGCTCGTTGAGGGCAAGGGAAAGCAGTCTTCTGACATGGTGAAGGCTATGGAGGAAAGCTATGCCGACGGCGTTACTGATGAGTTCATCAAACCGATTGTAAACTCTACTGTTGACGGTAGGATACAGGAGGATGATGTGGTCATCTTCATCAATTTCAGAAACGACCGTGCTAAGGAACTTACTCGTGTTCTCACTCAGGAAGATATGCCTGATGAGGGTATGCACACGATAAAAGGACTTCATTATTTCACGATGACTCCATACGACGCTTCTTTCGAGGGTTTGGGTATCTTGTTCCCGAAAGAGAACGTTGAGAATACTCTCGGTGAATATCTTAGCAAACTTGGCAAAAAACAGCTTCATACTGCTGAGACTGAAAAATATGCTCATGTTACATTCTTCTTCAATGGTGGCAGAGAGGAACCGTATGAAGGTGAGGACCGTATTCTCGTGCCTTCTCCAAAGGTTGCTACTTACGACCTCAAACCTGAAATGAGTGCTTACGAGGTTAAGGATAAGTTGGTTGAGGCTATCAACTCACAGAAATATGACTTTATAGTTGTAAACTTTGCCAACGGTGATATGGTGGGTCATACTGGTGTTTATAACGCTATCGCTAAGGCGGTTTGGGCTGTTGACCATTGTGTGCATGACGTGATTGAGGCTGCTAAGGCTAACGACTATGAGGCTATCATAATCGCTGACCACGGAAATGCTGATAATGCTATCAACCCTGATGGCACTCCAAACACGGCTCACTCTCTCAATCCTGTTCCGTTCATTTATGTCACAAACAACAACAGTGCTACCGTGAAGGACGGCAGACTGGCTGATGTGGCTCCTTCTATACTCCATATCATGGGATTGGAACAGCCGACTGACATGACGGGCGAGGATCTGATTTCTGACAACAAGTAATCATTTTTATATTGGCGTTGCTTCCTCAAATTATGGTGCAACGCCAATAATATGTTTAATAAGCAAATACCAATCAAGACGCCATTTTATATAAGAATAAGCAACGGCTTGACGAATCTAATATTATATGAACGTAAAAATAGAGGAATCCTGGAAACAGCATATCGGCAGTGAGTTCGACAAGCCTTATTTTGCCTCTCTCACGGATTTCGTACACGGGGAATACAGAAATCACACGTGCTATCCTCCTGCAAAACTGGTATTCAATGCTTTCAACCTTTGTCCTTTTGACAGGGTTAAAGTCGTGATAATTGGTCAAGATCCTTACCATGAACCGGGACAGGCACAGGGTCTCTGCTTTTCTGTGAACGATGGTGTGGAATTTCCTCCGTCTCTCATAAATATTTTCAAGGAGATAGAGAGCGACATCGGCACTCCTGTACCAAAGAGCGGCAGTTTGGTGCGCTGGGCACAGCAGGGTGTACTGCTTCTTAACGCTACTCTTACCGTAAGGGAGCATTTTGCAGGAAGTCACCAGAGACGTGGCTGGGAGGAGTTTACCGATGCTGTGATAAGTGCTCTTTCACGTGACCGTGAGCACCTTGTGTTCATCCTTTGGGGCAGTTATGCTCAAAGCAAGGCGGCATTGATTGACGGCACAAAACATTATATTCTGAAATCGCCCCACCCTTCTCCATTGTCTGCTCACCGTGGCTTTTTCGGCAATCATCATTTCAGTTTGACTAACTCCTATCTGAAACAGAATGGCATAGAACCAATCAATTGGTAAATGCATAAACAATTGGTAAAAAGCTCATCATTTTAATAGTCCAAACTGACAATTGCTCTCAACAAAAGTTATTTTATATGCGACTCCCGATAATACAGGTTGGTGACGTTCTTGTGTCGCCTGACATCATAACAGAGAAATTCTGCTGTGACATTGAAAAATGCCATGGAATGTGTTGTGTGGAGGGGGATGCTGGTGCTCCTGTAACAATGGACGAGATTGCGGACATAGAGAATTGCCTTGATGTGGTTTGGAATGAACTTTCTGCTTCGGCTCAATCTGTAATCGACCGCCAAGGGGTGGCTTATACCGACTTAGACGGGGTACTTGTAACGAGTATTGTTGGAAATCAGGATTGTGTTTTCACATGTCACAAAGGTGATTGTTGCCTTTGCGCCCTTGAAAAGGCATACCGCAATGGAGACACATCATTCTGCAAACCTATAAGTTGTGCTCTCTACCCTATCCGTGAAAAACAATTCAGTAATGGTACTTATGGCCTCAACTACCACCGTTGGAATCTCTGCGACTCAGCACGCCAAAAAGGTAAGGAATTGAACCTCCCTCTTTACAAATTCCTCAAAGAACCGCTTATTCGCAGATTTGGCAACGATTGGTACAACGACCTCGAAAACACCGTCTCTGAACTGCGCTCCGCCGGCTACCTCGACTGAACATCAAAAATCGACTGAACATCAAAATATTATCTGCTAAGTTGTAATTTTTCATTTTTCATTCTTCATTTTTCATTCTTCATTTTTCATTCTTCATTTTTCATTCTTCATTTTTCATT
>JAJPYV010000028.1 GCA_021204735.1 Prevotella sp. | reverse complement strand
AGATGGGTATAAGAGAAAGGTTATAATAACAGACTTAACCAATAATTTATGTATCTAATCGGAGAGGGTGCAGAGGCTATTCAATATCTTTTAAAGATTTAGCCTCCACTGTTTTTATCCCTTCCGCTCCGAAATATTTATCAAATTTAAAATCTGCCGTGGTGTCATTATAAACATTCACCATATCGGCAGACTCCCAACCGAGAATATCTTGAATCACATTATCCGGCACACCGTTCTTTGATAAGTGCGTGACAAAATATGCTCTCAATGAGTGCCAATAAAAATTCTTACCCATCATATCGCTGAACGACTTCGCCCAAGAATCCATGGTAGAAGTTTTAAGCGGCTCGTCAATGAACTTGCTATTTACCTTTTGCGGAAATAGCCAGTCAGATTTGATATGCTTTTCTTTTCGCTCGTTCATCCACATATTCAAATAATGCTGAAATGGCTTTTTAAATACATACACATCCAACATTTTACCCATGCTGCCACGGCCTTTAGTCCGCATCTTTTCAGGTGTTTTGTAAAATGCGCCATCGCAGATTATATTATCCTCAGTGAAGTAAGACGCTTTAAAGTGTATGAGTTCATTCTTCCGTCTGCCGGAGTTGATAGCCAGAGAAAGCATACAGGCTTTTTCATACTGTTTCTTTTCCACCAGCATATCCAACAATGATTGCAAATCTTCCAAGTCAAACACAGACCTTTTGCGTACAGTCTTGTTTGCAGGATTTTCAATCTTGTTCACAATGGGTTTATATCCCTCATATTCATCGTCAAGAATATTCTCAATGTAATTGCTCAGTGATGAGAGTGTCGCCTTGACGGTTCTTATCCTCTTAGGCGACCACCCCCATACATTAAGAGTGTGATTTTGGAATCTCGAAATATCTCTTTTAGTAAGTTTGACAAAGAACTTATTGTTATTAAATTCCAGGTTCCAGCACCAGAAAACATGAAGATTTGCCTTATATTGTTTTATGGTACCTTTTGACCTGTCGATGGAAGCGAGATATTCAAGAAAGTCATCTTCTAATTGAAGATTATCTTTGTTCACCTGTGCCAGCTTTTCTTTAGATGTTATATCATTATAAACAGTTGACCGCCCTTCTCTCGTTGCGCTACTCATAAATATCACTTCCTTTCAATTTAATAGTCAAAGTTTCCAGTATCAATTATTACCTGAAATATTTTCGCATTGTTTGATTAAGAGTTTTCTCCATCTTATTTTCTGCTCGTTCCCAAAACCCTGTTTTACCGAGTGCTGGTCTAAGCCCTGGGTACGAACCATAATTCGTTAAATTTAATACGGCGGTCATTGACGGTTTTTTACCAGTCGAATATCCCTCAGACTGGTCTAGGTACGCTTCAAAAGACACTGCGTTTCCGAGAGAGGTTAAGGCAGTAGTAGCAGGACTGTTACCAAGCTGTCCTGTACGCTGATACATTACAGGTGTACCTTTGGTATAGAACTTGCCGACTTCCTCATACATATCTGCCTCAACCTTTGCCGAAACTACAGTCATTGCCTTTTGAAGTTCTTTGCGCATCATTTGTTCAAGCTGCGCCATGCTCGAAGCTGTCATTATTCAGTTTTCTCAAACGGAATCATGTTTCCGCTGTCTTTCGTAGATTTTCCCTCGCCAGTGATTGCGTCCACAAACGCCTGAGAATTTGCGTATGCGTCTATGATAGACTCTACATCAAGCCCACCTTGACCAAATTTGCCAACCATATCTGAGAGCTTGTCAAGATTGCCCTGTGACATCATAGGCGTAATCTGGGTAAGAATATCATCGCACATAATTCTCAGTTTCTCCAAAGCGTTATCAAATGACGCTTTCTTTGTGTTGACGATATCCATAGCATAGTGATAAGCGTTAGCGAAGTCTAAGCCATAGGCGGCAGGAGTGGCGATAGCCTTATTAAATTCCTCCATAAACTCCGCATCTTTCATCATGGGGATAATATCATCTGGGTCAGTCGTGTCATGCGGCACAGTTTCCTCCCACTGAGATGACTTTACGCAGTAGTTATAAAACAGTCTGACCACATTAGATATTCCATAATGCGGTTGATATACGCCATTGTCATTAAAGTATTCCAGTACAATATTATCTGTGATAGCCAGGGAAGTATAAAAATCTAAACTCGTATCTACGGTCATAGTAGTTTCATTCATTTCAAATTCCTCCAATGTTCCTAAGTGTCGATTAAATTATTCTGAATTTTAAGAAAACCATCAATGTCATATGCGTACCGAGTGCGGATTTTCCGCTGCGGAATCACAACATATTCAATGTCATTCGCTTCCAAATCCGATATGCGAAAACTCTTTTTCGGCACAACATCCATTAGTTTATTGAATTGTTTTATGTCTATAAATATAGTCGTTGCTATATCCCGAAACTCAATCACAAATCCGCAAGTGATACCATCGTATCTATCCCATTCATTTAACCCACAGATTTGATGATAATGAATCTCGCCGTGTTCGTCTTTATTTCGCTCGAAAGATATAGACTGTCTCTGCACAGTTTTAAGTTCCAGTGCGTAAAGCACATGGGCGGTGGAATCCCACATTAAGTAGTCAAATGGGTTTTTCCTGCTAAATCTCAACTGATTATTATTGCCGAACGACTGCGCCGCATCCGGCAAGCGATATAACAATACATTTTCCGGCACAGACTTTTTGAACGACTGCTCAAATATTTTGCCTGTGTTTGCCATAGCTTTATTCTTTCTTTCTGTTTTCGTTCATCCACTTATGATAAACATGAGAAGTTTCGCTCTTTAGGTACCAACCAGTAATTCGCCCTGGCTTTTTCTCGTTCTCATATACAAATCTGGGCTGACAGCCATGTTTGGCGTAGAAGATAAGTTGTCTGAGATTGTCGATGGGGATAAGGTTTTCTCGCCCATAACATTCAAATACTTCGTCAAGCGATTCAAAGTCCATTGTTTTCATTTGTTTCTTCTATCTCATTTTCAAAAAAATAAGGGATATAATCTGTCTCGTATACACATAT
>JAJPYV010000425.1 GCA_021204735.1 Prevotella sp. | reverse complement strand
ATTTATGAAAAACTCAGAAAAACCAATCTTTCTCTGTATTGCATCCTTATGCTTTTGGGGTTGTATGTCAAATAACAAATTAAGTTCAAGTGGTAATATGGAAAACTTTACAGACTCCATTTTCACACAAACCGATAGTACAGATAGTGACACTGCAATGATAAGGCATATAATAACAAAGGATAGTATTCCAATTCTGGTGCAAAGTGCCGATTCTACTTGTTTATATATTTTGGATGCTATTGGTCAATTAAAGAATGATAGTATAAGGTCTGATTCCGTAGCAGGATTTATGGTAAAAGAGAATTTTGGAAGAATTAAGAAAAAAGACTTGGAAATTTTGACTTTTTTGCTTTCTGACGAAAAAATGCTTCTAAATGATTACCCATTAGTAAAACAGGTTTTTTTACCATATTTGGCAGTTAAAATCATTAACAAAGACCAAAATTATTATCTGCTATTCTCTTTTGGCTCTGAAGAATTAGCCATTGCGACCAACAATTATGAATATGACAAATATAAATTCTCAGAAATAAGACCTATAGCAAGATGGGCTAACATGATATTACCTAAAGATGATTATATTAACTCAATAATAAAATTAATAAAATGAAAAAGATATTTTTATTGCTACTATTCAATATCACGTTTGTAAATTTAGTACAAAGTCAAACGTTCCATGCTATCATTTTCGCAAATACAAAATGTCCTGGCGACCCTCGTCAAGCAAATTCTGTCGGAATCGGTCCATCAGTAACTTGTGATTATCAGCGTATGAAGATTGAATTTGAGACAATGGCTACTTTTTTAGGATATGAGAAAGATTTCCAATATTATGAAGGCTCTTCAAGTAATTTTTGCCGTGAAAAATTGGAGTATGCGTTGAATAATTTACAATGTGGAAAGGATGATATTGTGTTTTTTTATTATTCTGGACATGGAGGAAGGGCTGCAGGAGAAGTTACAGATTCTTTTCCTCAAATGCAACTTGTTGTAGATCCTTTTCGCACTCAATGGCAAGAATCTCAATATTATCCTATATCCCAAGTTCTTAAAAGGATAAGAGCAAAAAATCCACGCTTGACAATTGTTTTAGGAGATCTTTGTAACAGTGTATCAAACGCTGTTCCTCAAAAAGATGTCCCTTCTATGAAAGGGTCAACAAGCATATCAAAAGCCCCTTGTGACTTTTACAGAGACTTGTTTCTGAAAGTAAAAGGATATATAATTTCTTCATCAAGCCGTCCTGGTGAAACATCAGCAGCATTTAACATTGGAGGAGCTTATACTGTTTGCTTTACTGAATGTTTGCAAATCATGGTTAGTGAGAACATGAAACCTGATTGGAGTATTCTTCTTGAAGGTTGCAAACTCAGAACACAAAGTACTACCAATGGTGCTCAAACCCCGATTTATTCAATGTCATTAGATTTTGCAAATTCTGTAAATACTACAAACCCCGTGGAAACCCCAACCCCTCAACCGTCAACTACAGCAAGTAGTAGTTTGGAGGACTGCTTGACAGCTATAGGTAGCAGTAGTACTCCAATTAAGGAACGCATTAGTTTGGTCAACACAACTTTATCAAAATATTTTTCTTCTTCACAGGCGAAAGTTGAGATTGTTGGCAAAGACGGACAAACTGTGGTCGGGACAAAATATGCAGACACTTATCTTAACAATCTTAGCATAGCAAGAAATTTGTATAAGATAGTAACTGTTGACCAAAGCAGTGACAGTAGTGGAAAAATCAGTTATTTAAAGGTTCACGAAATGTATAAGTAAAAAAATAAATATCATGAAAAGATCAATCACAATGTTCTTATTGTCTTTATTCACATTCGTTATGTTTGCACAAACTAACGACTTGACACAAGAACAAATCGAAAGTTTTAAGGCCCGTTGTGAGGAGACTATCGAAGCTTTCCAATATGGTTTGGAAATTATCGGTGATAAGAGCCAAGACAAGGAAGTGAAACAACATTATAAAAAAAATATCTTGTCTTTTTTCATGGGCAATGGTTTGCCATACCCAGATGCCGTTACTCATAGAAACTATCCTGCTGTTAAGATGGAAATATCTACTGTAAGGTATAATAATGTAATAGACACGAGATCATCATTGTTAACAGAATATTTGGATAATTTGGAAAACCTGAATTATGTCGAGGTGAAAATTGAAAAAGCTCAAACCTGTGTAATTAGTAATCTTTACAAAGAAGGTGACAGATATGTAGGAACGGTGTCTATATTTCAATATTTTATGGGAAGGACAAAAGAAGGTATGATTTATCAGGACACAACTCAAAAAGACATACAAGTTTATGTAACAAAAGTAACAGATGGTAATTTGGGCGAGTTCTGGGATCTTAAATTTGGAGACATAAAAGTAGTCGAAACCGTAAAAATGTAAAAGCCATGAAATATATATTGACAATAACACTAATATTGTTTACACAAAATATGTTTGCCCAATTTGCAACATCAGTAATAGACGAAATGGAATTGCAGTTTAAGGTTAAACAGATTGATGAGTTCATGCACCGTTTTAATTATGATATTACATACGATGGAACTGCGCCAATCAATAAAAATGATTCTTTAGCATATCGGGAGAATAGGACTAAAAACATGATGACTCTTTTCAATCTCGATATATTTATGGATGATGAAAAAAATCCTAATAAAGAAATGACAGATTTTATTGAATACGTCATTGACAACAATTGTAAACTAAATTATGAAGATTCTACATGGTATGCAAAATTGAAATGCAATGGAGATTATGCAGGACAAAAACAAGTTCTTTATCTATTTCTGCGTGTGGAAAGGATAAAAGGTGTAGAATATAAATGGGTATGTTTTGATGTGAATGGAAAGATTTTCGATTCAATGACAGACTCCATTGAAACACCTTTGTTTATTTCTCCTGCGGAACATGGCATTGGTTTTATGACATTGCCAGACATAATAAACTCAAATACATTGGCAATAGCAACGTTGGACTACAAGAGTCACAAAAACGATGCTTTGTCAGTTTTCAATTATCTTGTAGCAAACAAATCTCTTAAGATATCTTCCG
>JAJPYV010000383.1 GCA_021204735.1 Prevotella sp. | reverse complement strand
ACTATATTATATCCGCCATTCTTTCTCTCACTGATATAGCCGGAAAACACCGACTGTGTTAGCGGCTGAAAATAAGAGAACGGTTTCTCTTTATACTTGCCACCCAATATTCCAAAAAACTGGTCGAATGAATCTTCTTGAAATCCCAATTTATTTCCCCGCTCACGTATCGATGTCTCTATAATATTGCGCTCTCGTTCTACAAAATCGTTCCATAGGGAAAGCCTGCGGGCTTGTTCTTCTTCCGAACATAAAAACCTGCTGCACGTGTTTATATTCTCTATATTACCTTGTTCTTTTAACTGATCAAACGTTGCCTGCGCAAGCATGCTTTTATCCAATGCCTCATCTATATTGCCGCCTGACGATATCACATATATCTTTTTCACAGACATCTCCCCTTTCATCATATTCTGGAAATACTCCATGTCGGCTTTCTGCTCATCAGTCATATAATTGATGTTAGCCATATTCGCATCGTATTTTGTCTGAAAGCTGTAATATCCAAAGACTAATGTTAACAGCACAACTATCCACATCACGTATGGCTTGTTTTCAAGTGTAATGTCTCCTAACTTTGAGAATATGGAATGTGTGGCTTTCTGCTCGCTCTTTGCCACATGTGGAAGATAAAGAAGCACAAAGATTATCGTACCGATAAGCAAAAAAGAACTGAACAAGCCAAGGTCTCGCATGGCTACTGACTGTAATGGAACAAGAGCCAAGAACGCTCCTACTGTGGTTATGTTGCCCACAAGCAATGGGGCTACTATCTCTCTCACGGCGGCACGCTTGTCTGTCGTATGTGACAGATGTGCTATCAGATGTAACGGATAATTCACCGCTATTCCTATCACCACAGACGAGATACCCAAGACTATTACCGATATGTTGTGATGTACCAATGACAGGCAACCGAAACCGAACAGCCATCCCCAACCTATGGAAACCGTTATCAGCAACAGATTACGGATATTGCGGAATGCTGCAAACAAAAACGCCAATATAAGCAACATGGCTATTGATATAGACAAAACACTGTCTGCCTTTATTTGCTTTGCATTACCAACAGCTATCACCGGACCGCCTATTAAGTGTATCTCCGTATCAGCATATTCTGACATCGTCGTGGTGGCACATCGTTTCAACATGTTCACCAATTTCGTGTTATTCTCTGTCTCACTGGCTCCGAAAGGCGAATCCATCATAACAATGGCTTTTTTCATGTCTGGTGAGAATATATAACCGTCGTACATCTCGTATGAGAGGTCACTAGTATTCTGCAATAACGATTCCACTACTGAAGTAAACAGGTTAAGAGGGTCGCGCTGTATGTTTCCTGCTAACAAACCACCTGATGGGAACATAAGCATGTTCTTGTCCTGAGTCAACTGCTCTGGAATAAAATCTTCCCTTCTTAATACGCTGTCAATTTGCTGATAGTCAGTTTCTGTGAGAAAATATGGGATATTGCTGTATATGAAATCCGTAGCCTCAGCTACAACATCTAAATCCACTTGTGCTGTTATGTTCTTTATAATATGTATGGTGTCTGTCTCGCTGACATTTTCCACAAAGTAGTCTATAGCCTGAGTAATCTTATCAATATCCGTCTTTGCAGTGTCTGCATATTGAAATACAGCAAATATTTTATCTGCCCCTGATATGCTTTGATATACCTTCAGTTCTTCATCGTGAGTGTCACCAAGCGGAAGGAAATCAGAGATATCCTCCTTATATTCAACACGCAACACCAATAACACTAATAACACAGTACACACAAGGAAAGACAGTATTCCTATCTTTGTATGTACCCGCATATAGTCGTAGATTTTCAGTATAACTCTTGCCATTTACTTATATATGAGTTTGTTAGCAACAGGATTGGCATAGATTCCTAAATATATCTTCTTGAGCTGATTTATATCATAATCATCATATTTCTCACATTCATCCATGTGGAAAATGAATTTTTCTCTCTGGCCTGTATCATATTTGTCAGAAAACCGTGATGTGCCTTTAAGAATGTCGTATGCGATATAGTTGTTAGGATAAAGACGGTAAGCAGATATTATCCTTTTGTCTATTATCTTTGCCACTGCTTTATGAAAATCGCTGTCCGGAAGCAATGCACATTCTTCTAATTCCTCATTACTGATAGGCTCACATAGTTCTATATGAACCCTACCCTTTTGCTGCATTATCCCTGTAAGGACACTTTTCATATCCTCACCTGGTTGCTTTATATATACTCCGTTCTGAGATTTAAATAACTCTATCGTTTTCAGCATATCACACGATTCCCACTCGTACGATACCGCTATCGGCACGATATTCAGTTCGCTAAGTGCCTTCACCTTATCTTCTTTTCTGATCATGCAGAACATCTTTATCACGCCTGGATCTGTGAAATCATTGCTGTCTTTGGCACGACCATTGCGCTGTGCTATCCACACAGACTGGCACTTTTCTGTAATTGCATACCGGATATATTCTGAAGTAAGCAGCGAACTTCTATAAAACTTCCTCTTATCTATATTAGGACGTTCAATCTTAAACATCTTGTTACTCCTGCCAATGTCGATAACAAACTGGTTTACCATCAGGTTAGCACCGAATGTAATCTCTGATGTATCAAAGCCGTTTTTCACCAACGCATATTGTAACAGACAGGAATCCAACATTATGTCACGGTGATTTGATACATACAGATATGATTTGTCTTTTTGCAGCCATTCAAAACCTGAACAAGAAAAATCGGTGATACTATTCTTGATTATACGCCTGTTCACATCCCACATCGTATTTATTTGAAAATCGTATGTCGTCTTGTAACCGACGATACGTTGCCTGACATCCTCAAGAGGCTCACTTGGATAAACATACGAGGCAACTAAAGGAAACAGCTCATTCTCTGAAATACGCTCCATTGCCATGGGTATCTCATCGTCATTGTAGGGACGAATATCATCGAATTTCTTGTATAAAGATTTCGTTTCCATTTTATCTCATATTTATAGTTTCCAACCAATTCAAAAACATCTCCTTCCAGCCCCGACATTCCTCACTCCCCTTTATATCCGAAC
>JAJPYV010000092.1 GCA_021204735.1 Prevotella sp. | reverse complement strand
GTGAAGATTGTGTATGATGCCAGTCAGCAGTGCAGTGGTCATGCCATGGGTCTTGACCTGAAACTGTACGGCGAGTTTGTGCCTGGCACAGATTCCTGGATTAGTCTGTCGCTTATGGACACGAAAATAAACATCAACGGAAAAAGCATTCCAATGCCGACCGACCAGAGATATTCGATAAACCTGTTCTTCACCGATTATTTTCCTGGAACCGACCGTTGGAGCATGTCGCTGAAGTTGGCGTTTGCAGATGGACTGCCATTCGGACCGCCTCACCGCAGTCTTGACGTGCAACCGTTCCGCGCCCCAGCATATAAGCGAGTGGATATAGGTATGAGTTATCGTGCCCTGAACAACGAGAAGCACGACAAGAAGACGATATTCAAGAATATCTGGCTCGGTGTTGACTGTCTTAACCTGTTAGGTCTAAACAACGTAAACTCATATTATTGGATTACCGACGTAACCAACCAGCAGTACGCAGTACCGAATTATCTTACAGGCAGACAAGTCAACGTAAGAGCATCGTTTGAGTTCTGAAATATAAAACTCGTTGGTTAAAGTTCCAACGAGTTTTCTTTTAACAGGAAATCATAAATGCTTATTGTTGTAATGCCATGTTCATCTCTTAAAACGGGAGTTTCCTCTCCGATGACAATGATTTTCTTGAAAGAATCATCCACTTTGAGTAAGGAAGCACGTTCCTGCTGTGCCTTTTCATCTGTTTCTATTCTATATGCAGACTGGATATAGTAACGTCTGCTGCCAAGATTGCAGACGAATTCCACCTCAAGATTTGAGCGTTGCTGTTTGCCGTCTCCGTTGGTCTTTACGATAGGAACGACACCAACATCAACATTGAATCCCCGATATCTCAATTCGTTGTAAATCACGTTCTCCATTATATGATTTCTCTCTGACTGACGGAAATTAAGTCGTGCGTTGCGTAATCCCAAATCCATGAAATAATACTTGTATGGAGTGTTTACGTAGCGTTTCCCTTTGATATCGTAACGAGTGGATTTCTCTATCAGAAACGAATCACAGAGATAATCAATATAGTCTTTCACAGTTTCGTATGAGATATCAGATTTTTTTTCGGACATGAATTTGTTTGCCAACTTGTTGGGATTTGTCAGAGCACCGATATCCGAGGCGATAATGTTGATAAGATCTTCCAAATCGTCGTTTCTGCGTATTTTGTAACGTTCTTTAATATCCTTGATGTAAGTCTCATCGAACAGAGCTTTCAGATAGCGTACTTTTTGTTCTTCTGTTTCATACGACAATATCTGTGGAAGTCCACCATAAAGCATATATTCGTTAAATCCTGCCTGAATTGTTCCTGAATATGCAGACATATATTCCCGAAAACTCAATGGGTACATTTTTATCTCGAAACCACGTCCACGAAATTCGGTAATGACATCCTTTGACAGGAATTTAGCATTACTGCCTGTTACGTATATATCAACATTGCGTTTTTTCAAGAAACCATTCAATACCCCCTCGAAATCGTCAATCATCTGAATTTCGTCCAAAAGGATATAATATTTGTCATTATCTGCAATACGGCTCTCCACATATCTATAAAGATTATCAGGGTTTCTCAATTTCTTGTTTTTGTAATCTTCCAAATCAACCTTTATGATATGGTCTTGTGCAGTGCCGATACTTTCGAGATAAGAGGTGAAAATCTCAAACAGCAGATACGACTTGCCGCACCTACGCATACCGGTAATCACCTTTATCAAGTCTGTTTTGCCCAATGAAATAAGGTCATCCAAATACCTTTCCCGTTCTATCCTTTTCATGTCTAATCGAAATTTATGTCATATAGTGACAGAGTTTTCGATTACAAAAGTAATTGGTTTTACTTATTCCTCCAAATTCTAATCGAAAAAAGTGTCAATTAGTGACAAGTTTTTCGGATATGTGAATCCCGAGAAATGACTATCTTGCAACTTTTTTGCAAAATAGTCGATTTGTCATTTTTATACCTTTATTTTGACTCTGTATAGAGAAAGGTGCGCCATATCCATAATGACACACCCTCATTTATTTGGAATAAAACAGTAAAATGCTCCTCTTGCTAAATTATTGATAATAAAGATGTTACAAAAACAGTTACATGACGGTTACATGGTCAGAATGGGAATGTTAATTGTTGATGATTTTTGACAAACTTTTAAGAGATTGGTAATACGGTGAAATGTGAAAATGAAATAAATTACAACGTAAAATTTCAGATAAAAAGTTGTTGTATATATTATGTGAAATAAATTATGTATTTTTGTACAATCAAAACATTTTGTTATTGATAAATATAGTATACAATGAAACAGTATGAGGCTGTTATAGAGACGTTGAAACAACTTGGCGGTTGTGCCACATTAGGTCAATTAAATCAAGAGGTTTTCAAAATAAAAGATTGTGAATGGCGTACAAAGACACCTTTCGCAAGTATTCGACGTATTGTTCAACAAAGTAAAGAAATATACAAAATTAAGCCTGGACTTTGGGGCTTAGTTTCATATAAAAAAGAATTAGAAGATAATGGTTATATTGTAGAGACGGAAAAGAACAAGAATTCTAAAGAAATGAATGCCTTCAATCATTCATATTATCAAGGTATTCTTTTGGAATTTGGAAAAATTAAGGGACTGAATACATTCGTTCCTAATCAAGATAAAAACAAGCTCTATTTGCAGAAAAAGTTGGGAGAAATCAGTACTGTACACACAATTCCAAATTATTCTTACGAGTATTTGGTAAAAAGAAGTTCAACCATTGATGTGATTTGGTTTAACCAGCGCAATATGCCACATTCTTTTTTTGAAATTGAGCATTCTACAGACATTCAGAATTCATTATTGAAATATAACGATTTGCAAGACTTTTACGTCAGAATGGTTATAGTTGCCGACAAAAGGAGGGAAGATGAATTTAACAATAAATTACGTTATTCTTCATTTGCGGATTTGTATAAAAACAAGAGGGTTCAATTTCTCGCATACGATAAATTGGCAAAACAGTATGAAACTGCGTTAGAATTGAAATCCATGAATTTTGTTCTGTAAAAGTCATAGTAATATTATAC
>JAJPYV010000262.1 GCA_021204735.1 Prevotella sp. | reverse complement strand
GAGTTCCATAGGACTGCGGACGCCTTTCGGGATATATACAAACGACCCGTCACTAAATACGGCACTGTTCAGCGCGGCGAAGAAATTGTCTCGATATGGCACTACGGTTCCTAAGTATTCCCTTACGAGGTCTGGATGGTTTTTTATGGCTTCACCTATGGAACAGAATATTATTCCTTTTTCAGCGAGTTTGTCCTTATATGTGGTTTTCACCGAAACGGAGTCCATTATAGCGTCGACGGCAGTCTGACCGCTTAGGATAAGACGTTCTTCAAGAGGAATACCGAGTTTCTCGAAAGTCTTCATCATTTCCGGGTCGATGTCTTTCTTCTCGCCTGAATTTTTATTCGCCATCGGGTCCGCATAATAGGATATCGACTGGTAATCTATGTCGGGCAGATTGATATGCCCCCATTTTGGATGTTTAAGGGTTTTCCAGTAGTTGAATGCCTTCAAGCGGAAATCAAGCAACCATTCAGGTTCGCCTTTTTTTGATGATATTAGGCGCACAACATCTTCGTTCAGTCCCACGTCGATAATGTCGGTATGCACATCTGTGGTGAAGCCAAACTCGTATTTCTGTTCTGCTACTTGTCTGACGAAATTGTTGTCGCTGTTTTTATTATCCATTAAATTTCATTAGTTTTTACCTCAATGTCAACCCTGCACCTTTATGTCTGCAAATTTACGAAATGTGTGGGTATAGAGCAAAGGTTTTAGTAAAAATGTTACAGCGTGACTCCTACTGGTATCAATGTAAGTTGCATAGGATACGTTAGTTTTCACGAAAAAGAACTGTTACCTTATTTAAGGCAACAGTTCTTATTTTTCCTGTGCGTAACCAATTTCTTACGCCAACTTGTTGATGTGGCAGGCGATACTTGATTTCAGGTTCGCAGCCTTGTTCTTATGGATAATATTGGTCTTTGCCAATTTGTCAAGCATTTTCTGTACACTTGGATAGAGCTTCAAAGCTTCTTCCTTGTCAGTCATTGCGCGCAACTTGCGAACAGCGTTACGCATCGTCTTTGCATAATACTTGTTGTGCAAAGTCCTTGTCTTTGTCTGACGGATTCTCTTGAATGATGATTTGTGGTTTGCCATCTTTCTTTTTTATCGTTTTCTTGTTATTTTTCGTAGTCCCTAGGAGAGTCGAACTCCTCTTTAGAGAATGAAAATCTCTCGTCCTAGCCGATAGACGAAGGGACCGTGAGGAAATTTCGCGGTGCAAAGGTATAGGTTTTCTTTCTATTAGCCAAACTTTTTTTAATGTTTTTTCCTTGTTCTGCGTTTTTTGCGTATTTTTGCAACAATGCTTAACCAGACTTTGGCTATCGTCTTACACGCGTTTAAATACGGTGATGAGCAGGTTATCGTGGAACTCTTGACGGAAACCTGCGGAAGGCAGTCGTGCATTGTCCGCATCCCTAAAACGCAAAAAGGCAAAATCAAAAAACAGTATTTCCAACCGCTTTTCCTCTTGGACGTTATTCTTGACATCCGCCCTAATGCCAAACTCCAGAAAATCAGGGAGGCAAGGGTGGCTGTTCCTTTCTTGTCGATACCCTTCAACCCTTTCAAATTGTCTATTTCTTTGTTCACTGCGGAGTTTATACGCAATGCCACATTACATGAACAGACGGATGGGGTGTTGTTTGCTTATATAGAGAATAGTATATTGTGGCTTGACAGATGTGGTGATAATTTTGCTAATTTCCACCTCGTTTTTATGATGCGTCTCACAAAGTTCCTCGGCTTTTATCCTAATCTTGATGATTATATGCCCGGTGACTGGTTCGACCTTCGTGGCAGTTGCTTTTGTCGTACTGCTCCTCTTCACCACGACCGTCTTAATCCTGGCGATGCGGAGAAAATTGGTCTGATGCTAAGAATGAATTTCCCTACAATGTATCTTTACAAAATGTCTCACTCAGAGCGCAACCGACTTGTGGATGTGATAATCAATTATTATCGTTTGCATATCCCTGATTTTCCTGAACTCAAATCTCTGCCTGTACTTAAAGAATTGTTCGGGTAATGTCTGTGTTTAATTCAGCATAAAGAACATTTCTGCTTTTTCTTCCTTGAAAATTAACTCTGCAAGTTGGTTGATGGTAAGCTTCTGGGCATTCTCATCGGGCTTGTCTGTTTGTTTTACTTTCCCGTTATTGATGATATAATAGGCGTTGTTCATCGGTATATCATCATCGTTCACTCTTAACACCATACTTACGTTGCAGTGGGTCTCTGCATAGAGGGCAAGAGCTCTTTTGGCATTTACCACTCGTAACATGGCTTGGATGTTTTCCGACTGGGGGTGATAGGTTTCTCCTGCCATACTGATATCTTCCTTAATGATATCGTAGTTTTCCTCGTCATGCAGTAATACACAGTTTTTATTGCGCTGAATGGCATCGAAGTCAGTGAATGATGTTGACAATGTGTCTACTGGCGGTGGTGTGCATGTTATTACATGGGCATATCCTAATTTGGCATACCAGGTGTGAAGCCATTTTTCGGCGGGAATTAATGTTGTGAAAACTATATCATGGAAATATGAAGTGAAGTGGGCTTGTTTCATAAGGTTGTTTCCGATATTCTTCTTTCGGTATTCTGGCATTGTACTGACTCCACTGATGTATGCTGTCTTTACTTCTTTTCCGTGATAGAGCATGGGGTAGGGAAGTGTCTGCAGGACTGCTACTACCTTGCCATCCAACTGGCAGCATACGTTATATTCGCTTTTGTAGACACGTGAGAAATAGAGATCAACGAACTTGTCAGGGTCATTGAAAACGGTTTTCCATATTTCCTTAGTCTCTTGTTTTATGCGGTCTTGGTCTTCAAATGCTGCTAATGGGTGTTTCTCCATTATCGTGTATTTTTCTATCAGAAATTCTGGCCTGTATGATAATTTGGCTTTGCGCAGTCCTTCATCTCCTAAATCTTCTTCTCGGTTCATGTAGACATATTGCTCGGGAACATGCTTTGCGAACTCTTGGTTTATAATGTTGAAAGCGCCTTCATAACTGATGTCTGCCTTTTCCACACACACATCGAAGGTGTTCCGATTTATAGGACATCCGAATGTGAATGCCACAAGTTTCTCATCCACAAAAATCGTACCGCCGATAATTCCTAATTTGTCCCATCTGTTGAACGCTCTTGTCATAGAGCGTAACTCTTCGGTGAGTTCTTCTTCCTCACTATCACTCGCCGCAGCAAGTCGCCATTTTCGCTCTAATTCGAGGCATTGGGGTATCATTTCGGGCGTAAGCTCCCGGTATTCATACTGTGGATATAGACTCTTGAATTTGTTGATATGGTTACGCTTGCTCTGTAATTTCTTTCCTGATAGGTTGATGAGTTTTTCCCTCAGGTAAATATAGTCGCTGTGGTCTCGATTTGGCTTGATGTCAAACGTATCTGGAAAATACTTTTCCGTGAGTTCTTTCACATAATTGCATGCCCCTAACATCAGAAATGGATGCCCCATTGCGATTGAATCTTCACGGATAGCTTGTATTATTCTTACAAAACAATCATCACATTTTCCTACCTTGAATGTACCATCTTCTTGTTCCTTTGGACGTGAAATGGGCATCATGTACGCAAGATGATGACCGGCATAAAAACGGAAAATCAGATAGTCGTTTACAATGGCATACTGTGTGTTGTAAAGGAATTTCCAACTAATCAGGTTTGAGAACGAGAGGTCACAGTTTTGACCTATGCCCCATAATGTGAAACTATGTATCAGTTCCTTATCATTCTCTGTCAGGTTGTTAAATTTAATCATATATTATTTTCTCAGCCATGCTTCGGGATTAAGTTTCTCTGTTCCTTTTCTTAATTGGAACTGAAGAATGTTATCCGTTCCTATTGCTCCCAAAGCCTCACTTGTACTTACTTTCTGTCCACGATGAACGTTCACTGAACGGAGGTTGCAATATACAGAGATGTATTGTCCGTGACGAACCATTACTACCATACTTCCGCCGAAACTGAACACGGCACTCACTTCTCCATCGAATATCGCACGTGCTGATGCTCCGCTACTGCCAAGGATATTGATACCCTTGTTGTCGAGTTGCACGTTTTTCAAACCTTCCACGTTGTATTGTCCGAAATGGCTCACTATCCTATATGTGCCGGTAATAGGTATTGGCAGTCTGCCTCGGTTGCGCTCAAAACTGCCGCTTAGTTTGCGGTCTTCTGTATCGAGTGAGGCGGTCTCTGTCGCTACTTTCTTTGCGGCGGCAACTTCATTGTCGTGCCTCATTTGTTCTACCTTAGCTTTTCGCTCGGCTGCTATACGGTTGGCTTCTGCTTCTTTTGCAGCTCGTTCAGCTCGTTCTTTTTCTTCTTTGCTTTTCTGTTCAGCTGCCTTTGCCTCTGCCTTTAAACGCTCCTCACGTTCTTTGGCTTCTGCTATCTTGCGCTCATTCTCTTTTGCGGCTGCCTCTGCCGCAGCTTGTTTGCGTGCTAATTCCTCTGCCTGCCTCTTTGCTTCTGCTTCTGCCTCGGCTTTCTTCCTTGCCGCTTCTGCTTCTGCCCTCGCCTTTGCTCTTGCCACTTCCTCTGCAACGAGCTTGTCTATCTGGGCATTCAAGGCTGCATCTTTCTTTTTCTGGTCATTGATAATTGACATTATGGTTTTCTGCTGCTTCTGTAGTGTCAACACCATCATTTTCTGCTCTTTTTCCTTGCCCTGGAGGGCTGCCTGCTCCTGCTGGTTTTTTGCCAACAAACTGTTCTTATGGGCTTTAATGCGTTGCAACTCCTTGTGCTTCTCTTCTATCTGTCCTTGTTTTTCTTTTACCATCTCTCCTTGCACGCGTTGGAAAGCGGCATATTCACGGACAAAACGCAGACGACGGTACATCTGTGCAAAATTCTTCGCACTGAAAATGAACATCAATTTGTCTTGTACATTACGGTTGCGTGCCATGTAGCGCATTGACTCGATATATTTTGTCTTGCGTTCATCTAATTGCTCCTCAAGGGTGGTAAGCTGGTTATTAAGAAGCTCAATGTTCTTGTCGATTTGGGCTATTTCATTTTGTATGCTGTCCATCGACTTCTGGTGCTGGTCAATCTCTCCATTTAGTGTCATCAGGTTGCCAAGTCTCTTCTTGACATCGGCCTTGTTTTTCTGCAATAAACCTTCTTGCTCCTTGATTTTTTTCTGCACGTCGGCACGCTGGTTGCGCAGTCCACTTATTGAGTTGTTTGAATTTTTATTGTTTGATGTGGTCGTCTTCTTCTGCGTGGTGGCACTGCTCTTTGCCGCAGGCTTTTTTGCCTGTGGAAAGGATGGTGCCGCAAGTAGTACGGCAAGAAGAATGATGACCAAACGTTTCATTTACATACTTAATATTTTATTCATAACGTCTTGTACGCTCACTTGTTTGTATTTCCCTGATATATCTGTATATGTTTCCCAGTCATCTGACGTGTCCATGTTACTTATCGCTATTTTCATGGAAAGTGTATTTGTGTCTTTTATGGCATCGCTATGCAAGTTAAGCGTTATGTCCGTTGGAAAATTCTTTGTGCCAAGCGACTTGAATGAGTCGTATGTGCAACCTACTTCTGTCGAACCGTTGTTATCGGTGTAAGTAACATTGACAGCCTTTATCTGACCGCTTGTCTTGTCTGTTTCCCAAACATAGTCCATCTTCCCTTTCTTCAGTGATACGAGGTTGTTTTTGAGGGCACTGTTGGATGTTACCGTGAAGTTTTTTAACGATGAATCCGTGATTTTTTGCGCCCCTGGTACGTAAAGACTGTTCCAAAATAGGGCTTGCAAGGCATAGAAATCAAGTCCGTTTTGCTGCAAAAATTCCACTTGCGAATAGTCTGCCTTGATATATTCCTTGTTGATACGGTCCATGATAAGTACATAGTCTTTGGTGAACTCTATGCGCCCGGCTTCCATTATTCCCAACGGGGTCAGTTGGATGCGTATCACTTCGTCTTTTTTCATTTTCAGTGAACCGCTTACTGATACATCCTTTGCTCCTGCAGTGATGGTGAATTTTATCTTAGAAGATATGTTTTGAGCATACACTTCGTTGTCGTACACTTTACGAAGGTAGTCTATGTTCTGCTCTGCTGCCATACTTCCATCAGTCTCTATTCCTGATGTGTTTATCCCTGTCGTACTTTTACTTGTTCCGCATGAAGCAAGAATTAAGGACAGTGAGAAAATGGTGATATATAAAAATGTCTTGTTATTTTTCATCGATGTATTTCCTTTCTTTTATTTTCCTTGTTATAATCGTCTCGTTGTCTGTTCCTATATCAATAGCTTTCTGCCAATATTCAACAGCTGTGTCTATGTCGTCGTTTACGGCATGAATGTCTCCTGCGTGTTCAATTATCACGGCACTTTCGGTGGTGTCATTGCTTACTGCCATATCGATATATTGCATTGCTTCATCGTAACGTCCTTGCTTGAACAGTATCCATGCGAAGGTGTCGAGATATGTACTGTTGGATGGCTCTGATTGTATTGTTCTATAACTCATCTGTTCGGCACGTGGCAAATCTTTATTCTCTTCTGACAGGTAATAGGCGTAATTGTTCAGGCAACCGATATTGTCGTCTTTCCATTGTAGACAACTGTCGTAGGCGGCGTATGCTTCTTCTGCCATTCCTTTACTATGCAGTAAATCTCCCATGATTGCATAAAAATCTGAAACGAGCGACGAATCGCTATCTTCATCTGCCATTGTCACGCCTTTTTGGAATGTCTCAATAGCTTCATCATCCTCGTCTTTCTGCACGTATGCGAGTCCGAGAAAATAGAAAAACGCCATTTCATCGGGGATGTAGTCTATTGCTTGCTTGGAAAGTCGTATAACTTCATCATAGTCTTGCTTGCCCCAAAATGCTTGAATGAGTTGTATCCTTGCTGCTTTATTGTTCGGGTCTATGTCTAAAACCATTGCAAGTGCTTTGGAAATTGAGTCCTGTGGCATCTTTTTCAATGTCATGTAGGCGGCATAGAGTTCTGCCATGTCGGATGTCTTCTGGGGTTGTTTGAGTATCCTCTTGAATAGGTCAAGCACTTCAGTACTGTCTTTACTGCTATTCTCGTTGTTGGCAACAACCCTACGCATCAGAAGCATCTTACTTTCCATAGGTGTCTTGGGGTTAATCAGCAGGGCTTCTTGAATGGAATCGGCTTTTTCTTGCTGGTCAATGGTCTTGTAATAGTCAATCAATGACATCTTTGCCGTGGTGTTGTCTGGCTCTTGTTGCAGGGCGTATGTATATTCATCAAATGCTTCTTCTTCATTCCCATTCTGCAAGAGCCAGTTGCCCATCATAACCCTGTAATTCATGTCGTTGGGATGTTGTGCACTCAAGTCTTTCAATACGTTGAGTTCTTCCTCCTTGTTGCCTTGCAATGAATATACTCTCATCTTTGCGAGGGCGGTCTGTTCACTGCTTCCTTCAAGTGCTTCCATGCGCTCAATAGTGGTCAGCATGTTGTCGTAATCTCTTTGTTGGGCGTATAGTTGTACAAGGATGTCAAGGATATCCGACCGCTCAGAATTGTTTTTGTATAGTTTTTCGTATGCCTTACTTGCCTCTTCCATATTACTGGTTTCAATGTATCCCGTAGCGAGACGCTCCAAATAGGCATTGTTGTCGGGGTTGATATCTGCTGCTTTCTTTATGTCAGCGAAGGCGGCAGAGTCTCCTTTGAGTATGCCGTCATAAAAAGATAGCATGAAATATGTCTCGGCTGAGTTGGGGGCTATTTCCAAACAGTGTTGCAATAAATCGTATGCGGAATCGAAATTACCGCTTATCTGTTGGTTTACTGCTTCAAGATAGAAGAATTTCAATCGCAGACTATCGTTATGACTGATTGGGGGTATATCGAAAGACGGAACGATTTGTGTCGTCTTTAATGTCTTGACACTTTTCCCTTGAATGCAATTAGCAAATAGCAGGATTGCGAACAATAATGAAAAAATATGTAAATAGTGTCTGTTCATCTTGTCAATAAACAAGCATTGTTATTTAACACCAGTGTGACCATAACCGCCTGCTCCACGCTCTGTATCATCAAGTTCTTCTACCTCGATGAAATTGGCTTTTTCGTGCTTTGCGATAATCATTTGGGCTATTCGTTCTCCATCGTTAACCACAAAATCTTTGTCAGATAGGTTAACCAACAATACCATTACTTCTCCTCTGTAATCGGCATCAATAGTACCTGGTGTATTGAGAACGGTTATTCCATGTTTTAATGCTAATCCACTTCTCGGACGAACCTGGGCTTCATAACCTTCTGGCAAAGCGATATATAGTCCTGTGGATATGAGTTTTCTCTCCATAGGATGTAGGGTAATTGGCTCGTCTATATTCGCACGTAAATCCATGCCGGCACTCTGTGGTGTAGCGTATGCAGGCAACTGTTGGTGCCCTTTGTTGATTATCTTAACTGGTATCATTTCTTTGGTTTTCTACTTATCTGAACTGTGGATCTTGAATTTATTCTTTCTTTGTCTAAAAACTTGCGTCCACATATTCAAGGTGCAAAAATAGTGATTTATATTAACATTGGTGTACTTTTACGCCTAAAAAGAAAGAATTTATCCAAAATTAGATTACTTTTGTGGCATAAAAGAAGTCTGATTATGATGGATTGGAAACAACTCATATCAAACAAACGGTTAGGACAGGAGTCACGACATGTGCAAAAGCATGATGACCGTTCTGAATTTAAACGTGACTACGACCGCCTTATCTTCTCTGCTCCGTTCAGACGTATGCAAAACAAGACTCAGGTATTCCCTTTGCCTGGTAGCGTCTTTGTGCATAACCGACTGACTCACAGTCTTGAAGTTGCAAGTGTGGGTATGTCGTTGGGTAACGATGTGGCTCATGAGATTATGAATCGACAACCACAACTTGCTGATACGCTGTTTTCTCAAATCGGCACGATAGTTAGTACTGCTTGCCTCGCTCACGACATGGGTAATCCTCCTTTCGGCCATTCTGGTGAGAAGGCTATTCAGACTTTCTTTTCTGAGGGGAAAGGAAATTATCTAAAAGGGATGTTGAGCGAAGAATTGTGGAGCGACATAACTCATTTTGAGGGTAATGCTAACGCTTTCCGACTGCTTGCTCACCGTTTCAAGGGGCGTCGTGATGGGGGCTTCGTAATGACTTACACTACTCTTGCATCGATAGTGAAATATCCTTACGTCTCGTCTCTTGCAAAGGAACATGGTAAATTCGGCTTTTTTTATCCTGAAGTACCGATTTTCCAGAAAATCGCCGATGAATTGGGCTTAATCTGCATTTCGGGTGCTGATGAACCTTTGAAATATGCACGCCATCCGTTGGTTTATTTGGTTGAGGCTGCTGATGATATTTGTTATGAGATAATGGACATTGAGGATGCTCACAAGTTGAAAATCTTGACATACGATAACGTGCAAGGTCTTTTCTTGGATTTCTTTGATGAGGAAACACAGGACAAAATAAAACAAAGAATAATAGATGAGGATATCACCGACGATAATGAGAAAGTGATTTATTTGCGTGCCCGCGTCATTGGTGAACTTGAACGGGAATGTGTAAGCGTATTCCTTGAGTATGAGGATGAAATTCTTAATGGTACATTCAACGGCAGTTTGGTCGATAACATGTCACAAAAATTGTATGCTGCATATCGTAAGTGCGTGGATATTTCAAAGAAACGGATTTATATGAGCAAACCTGTACTTGACGTGGAATTGAGTGGTTTCCGTATCATGGATACTTTGATGAATGTAATGACTGAGGCTGTGGTGAACCCCGACCGTTTCTATTCACGCCAACTTATCAGTAGGGTTAGTAGCCAATATGACATCGACTCGCCTGACTTGAATACTCGTATAATGGCTGTAATTGATTATATCAGTGGAATGACCGATGTTTATGCTCTTGACATTTACCAAAAAATCAACGGAACCAGTCTGCCGATAATTTAGTTTAGAGTTGCAAACAGATTTTATTTGATAAAACAAGTACAGAAATTGGAATTTTTTGTGTAAGTTTGCATACATGAATAGCGATTTGCGGAAAAATGGGGAATGTTGCGAGAATGTAATCATTGCGGACGCTGACTATATAGACAGGGTGGCGTTCGACCTCATAGTAAATTTCGAAAGGATTATCGGGCGCAGAATACCACCGGCTGATATTGCACGCTGGATTGACTGTGTGGCTCTTGACGGTGGTGTCCGTGTGGGAGATAACAATACTCATGTGATATTGATTCACGAAAAGGATAAAATGGCAATGGATAATTTCCTGCCGTCAAATCATTCAAAAGATCTTGACTCCAAGGCGTTCAAAGACAATTTGGGCGAGTTTATAATCAGTTCGCTGCCTGTGGAGGATGTTATATGCAAGGAGGATTTCTTTATTGATATTCTCTCTCATGTATGTGGCAGGAAAGAGGTGAAGCGCATTATGGTGATTGGTGATGTTGAGAGTTATTACGACCATATCCGTCATACTTTGCGTAATGTGGATGAGGAAAAGCGCATAACAGTTTTTGCAATGCAACCTATGGAGGGAGGCAATTTCCGTCAGGAGATACTTGGCTACTCTATGATGAGTGCTCTGGGAATTAAGTCAGACGAAATAAAATAATATTCATATAAACCGAAATTATGGGAAAACTACTGATGATAGGCGCAGGCGGTGTGGCTACCGTGGCTGCGTTTAAGATAGCACAGCATCCGGAGGTGTTTACGGAGTTCATGATTGCGAGCCGTCGCAAGGAGAAATGTGACCAAATTGTGAAGGCAATCGGAAATCCAAGTATTAAAACTGCACAGGTGGATGCTGATGATGTGGAGCAGTTGAAAGCTCTTTTCAATGATTATAAGCCTGAACTTGTGATAAACCTTGCACTGCCGTATCAAGATCTTACTATAATGGATGCTTGTCTTGCCTGTGGTGTGAATTATCTCGATACTGCCAACTACGAGCCGAAAGATGAGGCTCACTTTGAGTATAGTTGGCAATGGGCTTACAAGGAGCGTTTCGAACAGGCGGGACTTACCGCGATTCTCGGTTGTGGTTTTGACCCGGGCGTAAGCGGCATTTATACGGCATACGCTGCTAAACATCACTTTGACGAAATACATTATCTTGACATAGTTGACTGTAATGCCGGCAACCATCATAAGGCTTTTGCCACAAATTTCAATCCTGAGATAAATATCCGTGAGATAACTCAGAAAGGATTGTATTATAAGGATGGTGAGTGGATAGAGACTGAACCGCTCGAAATACACAAACCTCTTACTTACCCGAACATAGGCCCTCGTGAGAGTTATCTTATGCACCACGAGGAATTGGAGAGTCTCGTGAAAAATTATCCTACCATAAAGCAGGCTCGTTTCTGGATGACTTTCGGTCAGCAATATCTCACGTATCTTGATGTAATCCAGAACATCGGTATGTCTCGCATCGACGAGATTGTTTATGAGGCTCCTCTTGCTGATAATCCTAATGAGAAAGTAAAGGTGAAGATTGTTCCGTTGCAATTCCTAAAAGCGGTGTTACCCAATCCGCAAGATCTTGGTGAGAATTACGACGGTGAGACGAGTATCGGTTGCCGTATCAGGGGTGTGAAGGATGGCAAAGAACTTACTTATTATGTGTATAACAATTGTTCTCACCAGGCGGCTTACAAGGAGACTGGTATGCAGGGTGTAAGCTACACTACGGGAGTTCCTGCCATGATTGGTGCGATGATGTTCTTTAAAGGTCTTTGGCGTAAACCGGGTGTATGGAATGTGGAGGACTTTGACCCTGACCCGTTCATGGATGCTCTCAATAAGTACGGATTACCGTGGCATGAGGTGTTTAACGGTGACCTGGAACTGTAAATACAACGGATAATTTCATTTTGTAGAAAAAATATAAAAACATATATATATTATGGCAAAGGAAAAAGATACTGCCAATGACATCCAAGAAGGCAAACTGAAAGCTCTTCAGGCTGCAATGGCAAAGATAGAGAAGGACTTTGGCAAAGGGTCTATAATGAAACTTGGTGATGAGAATATCGAGGCTGTGGAGGTTATCCCTACTGGCAGTATCGGTCTTAATGCTGCTCTCGGTGTGGGTGGTTATCCTCGTGGAAGAATAATAGAGATTTACGGACCAGAGAGTAGCGGTAAGACTACACTTGCCATACACGCTATTGCGGAGGCTCAGAAAGATGGGGGTACTGCTGCATTCATCGATGCGGAGCATGCTTTCGACCGTTTCTATGCTGCTAAACTTGGTGTTGACGTTGATAATCTTCTCATCTCACAACCAGACAATGGTGAACAGGCTTTGGAGATAACCGACCAACTCATCCGCTCTTCTGCCATAGATATCCTTGTAGTCGACTCTGTTGCTGCTCTCACGCCAAGAGCAGAGATTGAGGGTGACATGGGTGATAATAAGGTTGGATTGCAGGCGCGTCTGATGAGTCAGGCTTTGCGCAAACTTACATCGACAATCAGCAAGACAAACACTACTTGTATATTCATTAATCAGTTGAGGGAGAAAATCGGTGTGATGTTCGGTAACCCGGAGACAACTACTGGTGGCAATGCATTGAAATTCTATTCAAGCGTGCGCCTTGACATACGTCGTGTTACGAGTATCAAGGATGGCGATAAGGTTATCGGTAATCAGGTTAGAGTGAAAGTTGTGAAAAACAAGGTGGCTCCTCCTTTCCGTAAGGCTGAGTTCGAGATTACTTTTGGTGAGGGTATATCAAAGTTAGGCGAACTTGTTGATCTTGGTGTTGAATATGGAATTATAAAGAAGAGCGGCTCATGGTTCTCTTATCAGGACAGTAAGTTGGCACAGGGACGTGATGCTACTAAGGCTCTTTTGAAAGATAATCCGGAACTTTGTGAACAGATAGAGGCTCAGATAATGCAGGCGATATCTGATACAAAAGATTAAAGATTTTTATTTGTGGGATGATAGTTGAGAAACACACATGTCGGTCGTTATGCTGATTTGGTAGGTTTCTCAACTTTTTTATTGTTTAAAGTTATGCAGGTCACTGTGAGTTTACTTGAAAAATGGTTTGCGGAATTTAACGCAAAATATTTCAAGGGGGAATTGCCTATGCCGATATTAGCTGTGGGAAATTCCCGCACCCGGCGTGGTACGATGTCTTGGAGAATACGCAAGAAATGGTTCACTAAAACAAAAGGTGATTATAAAATTCGAATCAGCAATTTCTTTGATGTGGAAGAGTATGACTTCAAGAATGTTCTTCTTCATGAGATGATACATCTGTATATAGTTTCGAAAGGTATTAAGGATTCCTCTCCTCATGGTGTAGTTTTTCATGAGATTATGCGACAAATCAATGCAGATGGTTGGAAAATAAATGTTTCTGAGAAGATGAGCAATAAGGTTGCTGTTATGCATAGAAAGGATGTACGCTGGCGTGTAGTTATGGCAATAATTACTACAGATGGTAAATATCTGTTGTCTGTGGTAAATCCAAGATATGTCAAACTGATAGGCAGTGTGATAAATCGTTCTCCAAACGTTCAGTCGTGTTCCTGGTATATTTCACAAGACGATTATTTCTCTTCATTTCCAATGGTAAGGTCACCAAAGGGGAGAATTGTATCTAAAGATATATTTTGTCGCTTTACAAAAGATATGCAGTCTTATTCCATGGGTTCGTAACTCTCTGCAAGGTCTTGTTGAAAGGTTTTCCGCATTACGACGATCTTCACTTTATACATCATATTATATTCTGTTTAATTTTGTCATGAGTTGAAAAGGTCATCCATGGTCACCTCACTATGGACAATACTGTGGTGCTTGCCTTCACCAAGACCGAATGTCGTGACGAAAGTGTTTACAAGCGTTTTCTTGTTTTTTGTTTTCGCATCAAAAAGCCACATTCTGTCACGGAGTTTCTTTTCATATTCGTTTGATATATTGAATGCTTTTTCAGAGAATTTCATCTCACATAAATGAATCATACGGTCGGCTCTCTCAATAATCATGTCTATTTGTGCGCCAGGAAGATCATTTTCTTTGTCTGGATTGCATTTCCAAGTTGAGATATTTGTGGCTATTCCGGAAATCCCAAGTGCTTTTTTTATCTGCTGGTGATGTTGCATACAAATCAGTTCAAAGCTCAATCCCTGCCATGACCGTATTCCTGTATCGTTGAGATGATGGCTCCACCACTGTCCATCAAGTTTGTGCTTATCTGCAATGAACTTATAATAAAACAAGGTATAAAAGTCAATAAGTCTATATACCGCTGTCGACTCATGCCCGAACATTTCCATCTTGGCTATGAAATTGCATTGTTCTAAATTTTCCAAAATAGTACTCAGATATTTCCCGTTGAGTTTTGAGTTATGGGCAATTTCTTTCCTGGTCAATCCTGACTTGTGATTATATAGTATCGTTACGATATTGATATAGTTTTCCGCATGGTTGAACAGTGCGGGATAAAGTTCATTTATTTCTTTGCGTAGTGCACCGTTTTCATCGAAACAAAGCGTGTCGATGTTTTGTGCTATACTTAATTTAGGGTCAAGCAGATTGAGGTAATAGGGCACTCCTCCTGTCAGCATATAGCATTGCAATATATCATATCTTGACCACCTGAAATTATTATTTTTGAAATATTCTTCCGTTTCCTTAAGGGTGAATGGCTTTAAGTAGATGCGGCGTGTGATACGGTTGTGTAAGCCTCCTTGATTCTCAATCAGGTTGTCAGCCATCCATGATGTGGCAGAGCCTGATGCAATGAGAACGATGTCGTAGCGACGGTTTGCCCAACCATTCCAGAAATTCTCCAAGGCTTCCACAAAAGGCGACCTGTTGGTATCAATCCAGGGCATCTCGTCTATGAATATTACTTTCTTGCGCTTTTTAGGTAAGGTTTCAAGATATTCTTCCAAAGCATCGAAAGCATCATACCAGTTGGAGAATGGTGGAAATTTCTTCCTTGAATATTGCTTAATGGCTTTGGAGAAATTTCTCAGTTGAGTAGCGGTTTTTGCTTTATGTGCGCCGACAAACGTGAAATCATATTTGTTCTTGAAAAACTGGTCTATAAGAAATGTTTTCCCAATTCTTCGTCTGCCACATACTATGACAAATTCAGAACGGTTGGATTTCAGGGCTTCTGTCAGTTGTCCACATTCCTTCTGTCTTGCTATTAAAGATGGTTTCATACTTGCTTTACTATTTTAATTGCAAAGATAATATTTTTTTAATTGTTCTCATAAAAAAGTGTGCCCAATTTTGACCTGAAATGGCATAAAAATCACTTCTCAGGTCAAATTTCGGCACAAAAATTCATTCTCTGCTTTCATTTTTATTAAAAAAGTGTGCCCAATTTTGACCTGAAATGGCATAAAAATGGCTTCTCAGGTCAAATTTCGGCACAAAAAAATTGTTGAATTTACATTCTTGTGCAGTTATAGCTTAATATGAGTTGAAGGATTTTCCTGTTTTCGCCACCTAATTTATAAATCAGCACAACAAGTATCTCTGATATGGATTTTGAAGCTGATTTGGGTTCAGCAAGCGATTTTTTACCCTCGTTCAACCAATGTATGTTTTCACTAAGGAATTGTCATAACAACAATCATCCTTGAAATTTGTTCAGACATATCTAAAATGCTGTTTTCTGATTTTGATTTTTGGGATTCTGCATTGGCGAAAACAGGAAAAATGGGATGAAAAGCAGAAAGATATTTTTTTTGGCTGTAAAAATAAAAATCATGCGATATGTGCTTTTTAATTGTACACTCTAATGATGATTTATCAAATTTTTTCTTTATTTTTGCAGTTGAGATTGAAAATGTCTTATGTAGTCAATAAACCATCTCATTTCTTCAATTAAAATCATAAGAAATGATAGTATA
>JAJPYV010000416.1 GCA_021204735.1 Prevotella sp. | reverse complement strand
ATATGTGTATAAGAGTCAGATTTATATTTTATCTATTAATTCTATGGCAGCATCAATGCGTCCTATATTTGTAGCATCCTCAGAAATTACATTTACTCCTAAAAGTTTTAGCACGAGATGTATATTGCTGTGGAAATAACCCTCGCTCAATATTTTACTTCCCTTTTCCTTATGCAAATTATTCACGTTACTTTTGTTAATACAATACGGTATAGACGCCTAAACACTTCCCATTAGATCAAAAAAACGATTAACGTTACCATTTACCAGACAAGAACGCATCTCTAACAGTGGAACGGGACCTGCAAAATCATTAAACTTTCCAATTAAATAATCCAGCATTTCTTCCAAATCTTCAACTAAAAATGAGAAATCAAGAACCACTTGAGGGGTGTTTTCTCCGTCAAGGTTAATCTCTATCAGTTTTTTATTATCCTTTATATATTTAAAGAAGTCTGTAAGCGTAATATATAATTTATAAGGGGAAGCAATATGCAATGGTACGAGATTTTCAAACTCTGCCGGGCAGAGATACGCTGTAACATTACCATCAATACTTATTATAAAATCCATAAACGATGTAGCATTTTCAAGTGGATAAATATACGATTCACGATATTGACTTGCCTGATTGTAAAATGGTTTAAATTTAGCATACCAGTTACCGATGAAATCATGGATATATTTTTCAATAAAAGCCATATTCTCGGTTGAGATAAGATTTTGCTGCTTTAGTGGGTAGTTCTCGAATTGATTCATATATCTTCAATTATGCTTGTGTGGTATCTCGTTGAACATGGTTTGCTACCAAAACGTCTTTGGGAGAAACTTACAATAGTTATCAGGACAGCACTGGTTTTATAGAGTAGGATTCTGACTTTAATTGCTTACTAATAATACACATTTTTAATATAAGAAAAAACACAAACGTATATATTAATTCATATACTTGGCCAACGAGTATCGAATAGATGAAATTCATCACTACGTAAGTATATAATAATGTGCAGTGTTCTTTAATCAATAATTTACACTTATTTGCCTTATACACTATACACCACAACATTATATATTTGAACAGGAATATGAAAATCATTCCTAATAATCCATAAGTCACGAGGCCTGATACATGGGAACTTTCAAAATTAATGACTGATGTATATTTACCATGCATCAAAAGATATTGAGTTGTATACCCAAAACCTTTGCCGAATAACAATGATTGATAATCATCCTTAACTATAGATAATGCTCCTAAAAACTGAGCAGAGCGCATCTCAAAAGACGACCCAGTTACATTACGGCTATGAGTGAAAATGTAAAAGAATTCTTCAAGGTAATTCGAGAATACTGCTAATACTATTAATATGACGATTGAATATTTAATATATTGAGATAAACTTGAGGTCCGCATGTAATACAATGTGACTGCCAGGATTAATGCACCTATAGGTCCTCTTGAACCGGTCAAATAAACATTGCTAAAAATTAGAAGTAAAAGGATAAAAACAAAAACCTTCCGTTCATTGAAAAGAGTAGAAAAAGCAAAAGCCAAATAGAAATAGATAGCCATTAATATGCCATACTGAATCGTATAAAGTGAAACGCCGGTTATCCGCCCGCTTAGTGCACCTCTGCTGTTCGACATAGCAGCATCAGCTAAATACTGTAAATTATCCTTTGAACAATAATCAGAAATGTAGTCTATGAATGGATTTGTATGGGTAATATATGTATATATTCCATAAGCACATAGTATAACAATTGCCAAGTATATCCAATAACGAGTTTTATGCAAATATGAATATGATATTTTAGACTTCCACAAAACCAATATTACTAGATTAAAAATGATTGTTTTTGTTGCCATTATTTGTTGCAGAAATGGTAATCCTGTAGATAACAAGGCAAAAGGAATTGATATGATAATAAAATACCATATAAACCAAGAGACATTTTTATCTATCGGAGTGTCAAATGTCAGCGTACCGTTTTTGAAGAAATATATATATGCAGCTATGAATAAATATAAATAGCCTATAACTGAAATACTACCTGCTCTTACATCCGGGTTAATCCATAAAGATACAATCAAAATGACAGGAATGAATCTATACCATTTTTGAATTACGAGCAAGAAACAGATAATTAATAGTATGTATGTCATTGCCCTTCATTTTAAGATTGCTACATCAAGCCTTCTCACAAAGAAGCCTTGTCTCATTTTTGTTCGCACGAAAATATTCGTTAGGAATTCTGCAAAATAGCCCAATTTTCTTGAAAAAAATCTTTCTTTGTGAAGGTCTATGAGCCACTCTTCAGCAATCAACATTGCTTCAACTTTTTCTAGAACGCCAAACAGATAATTACAATATTCATCAAATAAATCATTCCGCATAATGGTCATGTTCGCGAAACAAAACCTCGTACAATTAATAGAGTTTTTAAATTCTTGATAGAATGCGAAGTAGTCTTTATGGATTATTCTTTCAATTAGATTCATAATATCTTGACCATACAACACGAAATGCCAATAGTTACTTCGATTTTCCAGAACATCTGTAGAACAAATGATATGATATTTATCTAAAAGCCCGTCTATACCTTGCAGTGATTTATATGCATCCTCTTGAAATGAATTAATATCATCATATTCTATATATGGCATTGCAAAGAACAAGTGGTGGCGAATATCTTGAATGAATCTTAAGTTCTTATAAAGCCTGTAATAGATACTCTTCTTTGTAGAAAAAAATCTTCTATAATGGCACAGTCCTTTGTAATCTGCTGTAGTGTTTTTCCATATCCAATACAATGCAGTCAATTCACAATAGTAATCGTTCTTATCCGAAATATTGTCTCCTTCATTATCAGGCTGTATGTGTAAGTCCAAATTATGGTTCAATGATTTACCAACCTGTATCGGAATAAAGACCTCATTAGAGATGATTGGACTAATCTTGTGATAAGCTACACCTATTTTAATATTCTTCATAAGACTATATATCTTAAACTATAAAGTCTAAAGGGACTTTGTAACGTTCACAAAACGAATCAATCTGTATACGCCCTGTCTATTATAAA
>JAJPYV010000228.1 GCA_021204735.1 Prevotella sp. | reverse complement strand
AAAAAGAGGAGCGTTTGCCATTCCGAGAAAATGCCTTAAACAAAATTCCCCCCCCTATGATTATCAGCAAAATGGCACATGCCATTATGCTGACTTTAGTCCGTTTTTTTACCATATATATGATTAATTCTGATATAATTATTTCAATGTTTTATCCAGATCACAATTATTCTGCATAATTAAAGTGTGGCTTTATTGTCTAAATAGTATTCTTATTTATCATTTACTGTCAGATAATTGTCCTTAAGAAATTTTTTTATTCTTTCAGAATCATAATTGAACTGTTTTTTAATCTCAAAAATTTTGGCATCAACTAACATTCTGTACCAGAAACCTTGCAGGATATGCCAAACAAAGCCTTCTTTTCCATCAAGGAATCCTCCTTTTAGGATATACCGAAAGAAAAAGTTGATAAAGGGGCGGATAAATAGAGGCGCCTTGATATATTTCAGCTTCAACCAGCGTTTGCGCTGTTCTTCTGTTCCGAAAAATTTAGGAATCACCTCTTCCGCTTTGGCATCTAATCCATATTCCATCATCAACATATCTACCATTTCACGGGTAGCGTATCCGTTATGCTTTGTTGTCCACCAAGTCAGGTTATTCAAATTGGCATCCACTTGGTTACCTTCTTTTATAGTGATAGTCTTTCCGTCAAAGAGCCGAATATGTTCGTCCATCCATCGGTTTTCGCAATCTCCATGTCCTTTGCGAAATACTTTCAGGTGGTACGATGGATACCAACCGCCATGCAACAACGGTCTGCCCATGAAGTCAATGCGTTTACGTACATAGATACCATTTACATCGTTTTCGCATTCTGCCAATGCTTTCTTTAAAGTTATACCGATATTGCCTTCTAAAAATTCATCTGCATCTATGCGCCAAATCCATTTACTTTCTATATTACATTGATACAGTCCAAAATTGAATTGCGTTGCATAATTCTTCCATGTATGCTTATATACAATAGCACCCATGTTTTCTGCAATTTCGCAAGTTTTGTCTGTACTGAATGAATCAATAACAATGATTTCTTCACAGATCTCTTTTAATGATTGTATGCAACGGGCTATGTGCATCTCCTCATTTTTCGTGAGAATTATGGCTGCAATGGTATTATTTCCCATTTTGACGTATTTATAGTTGTATTATTTTACACCAATCAAATTCCGCTTCACTAAATATCTGAGAAAACAGTTTCGATGCACATTTCAAAACGTAAGCTGCCAAAAAGATGGCCATGTAAGTCAGCACAATATTTAATGGAAATAATGTATTCATCTTATTGGTAAAGATGGCGTATTGCACCATATATATTTCCAATGTGAGACAAGAGATAAAATACACTACGGAACCCACTTTGCTTTCCAATAACCGTTGTATAGATATGTTTTCGCAAGTTTGGTACATCCAATAAATTGCAAATATCAATGGAATGAGAGAAACTAATTGGAAATGGCAGAAAAAAGGTCCTATTTTATAAACCCCCATACAGGTATAATATATTATCAAGCCAAGCATGACGTAAATCAAACATTTTGTAAGGCTGACATTCGATTGCATTTTCTTATACGCAACTATCGCCCCAAGAAGCATGAAGCAGAAATAATAAATTCTCATATAGGCGATGTCGGCGTACATCACAGAAGAATTTAAATCGAGAATAAGGAAATTGCCAAGTAAAATAGCGATGGATGTAAGGATGAATACGATTTTCAAATGGTCAAGCATATATGTGCGTATAATATAAAATATTGCATAATACACCATGATACATGGAATGAACCAATAACGAGGAGTCGTAATTAAATCTGTTATGACCCATTCCCAGTTAAAGATTCCAGCAGATAACAATGCCCACATTATTATGGTAGGGTATATTCTGTTTACTCTCCGTTTGTACCAGTTTAGGAAACTACCTTTTCTGCCAAGAAACAGTGTAAAGCCAGAACAAAAAAAGAATAGTCCGTCACCTATTGCCCCACCAGTTACCAGTTCACCAAATTTCGGAAACAAAATTCCCATATGCGAATAGGTGATTAACAGTGCGGCAATGAACTTCATTATGATAATGCCTTTATTTTGCCCCCCCCCTTAGTAACTTTCTTTAACAATTATCTTCATATCAAAATTCTGTTCCTTAAAAACTTAGCAGGATTTCCACCAACAATAGTATTTGCATCTACATTTTTGAAAACTGAGGCAGTAGCACCAACGATGGCATTATCACCTACATGAACACCCAATCCTATAAAAGCCCGAGAACCGACCCATGAACTTTTTCCCAGTACAATAGGAGCAATAATTAGTGAATTTTTAGCAGTATTCTGTTTTTTGGCATCATGTGAGGCCGTGCAGAGATAGCTATATTGCGAAACTATGGCATCATCTTCAAATACCACCCAATCTTGATTATAGCAAATCACATTCGGTCCCAGACAAGCACGGTGCCCCATTTGCAGTCGCCACGGTGCCCAAATCTTGGCTGAAGCATATACATTCGCATCCCAAGCTACTTTAGCTCCAAATATTTTCAGCAAGGCTATGCGCCATAACCGAAAAAGACCAGTGATGAATGGGCGAAAAAATAATGTTGCTGTCACGTTCCATATAGCACGTTTCACCTTGACACTCAAAGGCACATGTCCAGGAGCTTTTCTTTCAATATTCATAATCATTTGCTTTTATGAGAATTTAGATTCATCGCATTGCCAATACTGCTTTGAATACCTTATCCATTTTATCAACATATTGATGCTCTGTGTAGGAAGTAGTTGCTGTTATATAATTTCTATTGCATACTTCAATCATAGAACTCCTTCGTTCATACAGCATAGTTATATACTTGTATATATCATCAAGATGAAAATTATTTTTATTCATCACCAGACCATTTGTTTCGTTGGCAACAATGTCTGGAATGCCCGCATGATTTGTTGTTATTACTACCATTGCGTTTCCCATAGCTTCCAAAATGGAGATTGGTTGACCTTCTTTGGGATAACGAGTTAATAGAACAAATATATTGCATTGTTTTAATAAGTCTTTCTTTTCCGCTCCTGAAACCAAACCATGATATGTTATCATTTCTTCTAAATGATTACAACAAATCATTTAGAA
>JAJPYV010000275.1 GCA_021204735.1 Prevotella sp. | reverse complement strand
CTTGTTACTGAAGTTCCATCCCTGCCGTTTATTGCTTGCATGAAAAACTCCTTAATGGCAACCTGTACGTGAGCATCAATTGAGCCCAATGCCCCTTCCATTTTAACAGCTGCCAAATACGTGATGCCAAAAGAACCTTGCCCCAAGACTTTCTCTATCTTGTAGCTATACGACCTACCTTTCAACACTATGCCAACTGGCAATGTAGCTGTAATTATTTCCATATTTTATTTATACTTGTTAATCATTTGCGGAAACTATCCACAACGAATTTTCAATTTGCTTACGCACCTCGCAACCAATAAAGCTCTCAAGCAAAATCGAATTCTTAATTCTTAATTTCCGTTCTCCTTCACCCTTGTAGGCAATCACGCAAGCACGGAGCCAAGCAAAATTGATTTCTTATTTTGCGAGCAAAGCGAGCATTATTCTGACACTGGGCGAACACTTTGACCGTAGTACTGGAGACTCCAGTTCCTCTTAAAATTACCACTGTAGAAATAGAGGCCGTACGCACTACCCGTACCGCTCTCGTAAAACGTAGAACTCCAATAGCTTCCATCTCCATGGCCGTCAGATGACGATCCGCGGCGAAAGCCCGCAACAGGAAGAAATATACTATTGCCATTCGGACCCGTAACCTTGTAACCTTTTACATTTCCTACTGTTGTCCATTCTTTCTTACATTTGTTCATTAATTCATCTATTTCTGCCTTTGTTGGCAATCGCCAACTGCCACCCCAATTCGCTCTCGCCGCATCGTACTTGGAATTTCCTGCAATATTACTAATTTTCTTTAATGATATATGGTTCTTTACTGTATACTCATTCTTAGTCTTTATCTCTCCCCATGCATAATAATTGCCGTACCCCGATGGGGATGATGTCCCGATATTGTACCTTGCCCATTTAACGCTCAGTCCCAAATCTACATACTCATATCCATTTATCTTGCCACTTGCATTGCTTATTTGAGTTTGTGACTGGTTTTGTATTTGTTGGCTGCTTGTCGAACTCGGCTGAGTCTGTTGGCTGCCTGTCGAATTTATTTGTGTCTGCTGAGAACTTGACGAACCAATCTGCGTCTGTTGTATATTTTGTTGACTGGCTTGTGTTTGATTTGGATTATCATTCACACTAATAACCGTAATATTATTCTGCCCATTATCTTCATTCTCTGCCTCAACCACATTTGACAGGTTTTCCAACACATCCTCAGTTGATTGTGTCACGTCTTCTTTTGTGGAACCTATTTCCTGCACAAGTTGTGGAGCTGGCTCAACATTTTCTAATGTATCTGTACTCGCAAAAACATTGGTGTTTCCAGAATGTAGCTTTGGTGTCACAAAATACACGATTAACACAACTACTGCCGCACATGCCAATGCTATTGCAATAACAGCTAATGATGACTTCTTATTGCCCTCCTGATCTGTTAAATTTACTTCATCCAATCTTTTATCAGCCTTCAACTTTACATTCTCCGCCTTAACCGTCTTGACCTCTACATCTTCAGAATTAACAGCTTCAGCATTGGCAATTTCATCTGTTACAACATCAACCTTCTTTGCCGTCTTATCATCAATCTTCGTTCCCTCGTCAGTTTCCACAACGACTGCTTCATCCAAGACACTCTCTGTGCCATCAAGTATCGCTAAGAACTCATCAACACTCTGCGGACGTTCCGTCTTGTTCAACCGTAAAGATGCGTTGACTGCATTCTTAAAACCCTCATTTATATTCTCTGGTAACGGTGCAAGTTTCTCTCCACTGCTTCGCAGGTTTGAACTTGGTGGCGTGGTGCCAGTAAGTAATTTGTATAATGTCGCTCCCAATGCGTATATATCCGTTGCTGGCGTGAACTTCACCACATCATTACCCATCTGCTCTGGCGGTGCAAAGCCTGGTGTCTTGCCCATCAGCGTTGACGTATTCTCACCATTAACCTCATCATATTGTTTTGACGCTCCAAAGTCAATCAGAATTGCATTGCCTTTTCCGTCAACCATGATATTGCCGGGCTTCACATCCAAATGCAAACGGTTGTGGGAGTGTACATAACGCAGGGCATCAGCAACCTGACGAATGTATCTCAACGCTTCGCTTTCTGAGAGACAACCCTTTCCCTTTACTATATCAGAGAGACTGCTCCCCTTTATATAGTCCATTACATAGTAAGCTGTGCCGTTCTCCTCGAACACGTCAGACACTCTCACGATGCCTGGATGCTCTAATCTGCCAATAGCCTTTGCCTCCTCAACAAACTTACGGCGGAGCTTGTCAACAAGTCCACGCTTGCTCTCCGTACCCACCGTTACATGAGCCGTATTCCTGTCACGGTTGCAGAAATCATGCACGAAAAATTCCTTTATCGCCATTTTCTTCTCAAGCATTACGTGTTCCGCCTCGTATGTACAACCAAAGCCGCCACTATTGATGAACCTTACTATTCTGTACATTCCTCCATGCAGGTACATACCCGCATTCAAATGACTGTTTCCCATCTTCTGTTTTTTATATTTTAATCAACGTTATATTTTAAACAACATCGCAAGCAAAAAGGCACCCAAGCAATTATTCAAGCAAATAAGCCCTTTAAATGTTCAAAATTTTTATCATTCACTTACAGCCCTTACGCTACTGCCCATGTAACATGGATTTGATAACACACTGTTAGAATCTGGCTTATAAGATATAAACGACAAAATATACGCTTGTGTAGTGTTGTCTTTTTCCCAAGTGGAGCATTTCTTATTACTCGAAGATGAACTCCAACAAGAAGCACTCCAAAAACCATCTTTCTTTAACATCCAATTAAAAGATTGAATAGCTGGAAATATTATACTGTTACCATTTGGTCCAGTAACCTTGAATACTTCATGCCCAGATATAGACAACCGAATGCAATTACACTTCTCAAGCAATTCTTCCATTTCTTCTTTTGTCGGCATCCTCCACGTTCCGCCCCAATAAGCTCTGGCAACATCATATTTCGGATTTCCATATATATCGCCAATCTCTTTTTCTGAAAGGGTATAATTCTCTTTGGTATATTCCTCCTTCGTGACGGTCTCACCCCATGCGTATTTGTTTCCAATATCATAAACCGTAGTTGCCCCGACATTACATGT
>JAJPYV010000359.1 GCA_021204735.1 Prevotella sp. | reverse complement strand
TTTTTTTGCAAAGAAAAACGGAGAGTTTGGATTTAATGCAAAACTCTCCGTTTATAGCAGACAGGATTCTATATATGTCAGAAATAATGACTGTGATTGATCAGCAGCCGATTTAAAAGACTTGCCACCATCCGTTTTTATTGGAACCAATTCTGTCGATAATTTTATTATCCCTCAAAAAACGAATATTGTTCTGAATGGCTGTTACGCTGATACCGATCATCGTTGCCAGTTGTTTTTGAGTTATATTCGGATTATTCCTCATTTCTTCAACGATGCGCTGCCTTGTCGGATTTAATTTGATGTTTGTGTTATCACCAACTTTATCACCAACCTTTTTACCAACTTTATTACCAACCTCGGTTGGCAAATAAGAAAACGGAATCGTCACGACAATGGAATTTTCTCTGAAGTCAAAAGCATCCTTTCCATACACTTTGGTGATCTGCGGAACACCGCGGCCTGAACGTTCGCTGATATGAAGCTGCAAAAAAATATCTGATAATCTTCGATTTACCGGAACAGATTCTCCCATGTAGAATCCGTTTAATGTCTGTCTTGGCGGGAGCGTTCCCCTTGACAATATTTCAATCCGGTCGTTATAGACAGTAATCATAGGCGCATTGCCGTCAATCCACAGATTATGTACAAACGCATTCACCACCGCTTCGCGGAAAGCATTCTGGTCAAATAACGGGACTTCTTTTCGTTCAACTAAGCGATCTTTTTCATCTGCCTGCATCACGTTCAGAACATCGCCAAATTCAAGCACTTTATCCAGAGTAAGAAGGATACAATTATTGCCAAACTCTCTGACTGCGAACAAGGAAGATGTTTTATCACGTCCCTTAAAAATAGAGACCCTGACAGGTATCTGACTGTTGTCGGAAAGTAATTGTGCCATCAGGTTATATTCTCCCGATTTTGTCAGAAGGCCCAAATTCTTTTTAAATGTATCCTGGCTCAGGTGGATTCCTTTATCTTCATAGTAGAGAAACAGCTTCCTGAATGTCAGCTCATTTTCAAAAGCCTCCATGTTTTCAATTGTAGGGAAACCATTTCGCAGTATATCAAATAATTTTGATTCTCGCTCCGGATACTTTGCAAGATTTGCTTTACTGGATCCTATTCGGATAAATCGTGTTCCATTAAATGCTATCGGCACCTGCTTGGCAGCCGGAATAATAAGAACCACCAATCTCTTATTATCTACCTCAATTTCACGGAACTCAAAAGCTATATCCGGAACAATCTGTCTTGCAAGATAATGCTCCAATGGCTCATTTTTGACATCTCTGTGGTAATCAAAATCTGTGCCGATCAATTCATGCGTCATATCTGAAACACCCCATATCAGGTATGACTGCTCTTTCCCCAGTGTTGCCGCAGAATTGGAGAGTGCTGATATATATTCTCCTAAACCGGCAGGCTCATACCAGTTTTCTTTGAATTCAAACCATTCTTCTTCACTATGTGCAGAGACAAGTTCTCTTACAATGCTGATTAAATCTTCCATAGCTATTTCCCTTACCTTTGGCCAACTTTATTACCAACCTTATTACCAACTTTATAACCAACCCCACTATATCATATCAAGCGAATAAAAGGAAGTATAAACAGAAAAATTGCTTCCTTACCATGATACAGGATTCAGGTAAAAATAAACTGGAGTTAGCTGGTGTTGGTGTAATCGCAGGTCTTATATTTAGCTCGAAAATTATTATTGACAATTTGGCAACTGCATGCTATTCTGTAGAAGTCTTGTAAGACATCAAAAGGAGGATAACATCATGGGAAAGGAGTTAGGTGACAGGATTGCTGACAGACTTAAATTTGCCGGCATCCAACAGAAAGAGTTGGCCGAAAAAATTGGAATTACGGAATCAGCAATGTCAAGATACATTTCCGGAGAGCGTGATCCAAAGCCAAACATTATTGCCAATATGGCAACGGCTCTTCACACTACATCGGATTATCTGCTTGGCATTGAAAATGAGGAGTTCTGTCATTCCAAAGTGAAGCGTATGATTGCACGCAATGCCTCAGCTATGACGCATGAGGAAAAGATGGAGCTGGTAGACGCCTTATTTAAGGAGGATTGATACTGTGGCGATAAGATTATCCGGAACACGTTGTGAAGAGATTAAGCGAATAGTAGTGGGTATGTTTTTAAAGTACCATATCTCATGTATCCCCATCAGTGGGTTTGAGATTGCAAGCAAAATGGCAGACGGTAGATTATGTGGATGGTATTAAGGTTTTGGCACCGAAAGACCCAAAAGCCAGCATAAGTTTACCTGAACGTTCCAATACACCAGGTACATCATATGTGTCTTACAGAAAGAATGGAGTTTTTGACCAATTAAGGGTATTTGGCATGGACAGGGTTCCCGTATTCGACATCGATTATGGAATGCACCAGGGAGGAAAAAGTCTTCACGTTCATTTCTACACTAACGGGAAACGTGCATCCGGCAATGCCGTTGTGAGATTGAAAGAAGGCGATTTACTTTATGAAAAATACAAAAATCTATTCAAGGGGGTGAAGTTGTGACTGGTATAACTATGCAAGAGCTTTGTGATTATTTGGCACACAATGATGAGATTGAATTTACTTACAGAGGAAATTCCTACACCATTGAACCAGGAGGGAAAAAAGCTGACACAATTTTTTCCATTTGGAAATCTGCCTCCGCTATGGACTCTGAAGCAGAAATTATTTGTGAGCTTTCGGGAAACCCCAATGAAGAAGTCAACGAAAATTTAATAAATAAGTTTCTCAATATAAAATGTTTTGATGGACTCTCATTCTTGGATATTGAGGCCGATGTCATAATAGAAGCTGTCTACTAATTCCCATAGAACCCGGAGGCAAGTCACCTTGCCTCCGATATTGGTACTTCTACACCGCCCGGCAACAAAGCCTGGCGCATTGCAGTATCATCAGAAAATTCCGTTATTTACGTCCTCCCGGATCATCCGTTTCATTTTTTCCTCGATTTTTTGTACCGCGGGTCATAGTCTTCCGGTTCAGCCAGCTCCACCAGATGTCCCACGCACCAGCTGACAATCCAGGTATCATTCTCCAGATAACCGTCACAGCGTTTGTTTGCCCCCAGCACCCTTGCCACG
>JAJPYV010000279.1 GCA_021204735.1 Prevotella sp. | reverse complement strand
GTTATGAAATGTCTTCTAAGGAGCTTGAAATCATAAAGATTCGTCATCAGACTTTTATCCGCCATCAATATTTTGAAGGCAAGGTAGATTATATGGAACGAATGCCATATCAATCAATTAGAGATTTCCACAAAATTCTAAATAGTTCCGAAACGGATTGGTCTGCCGAAAAGAAGCGTTTGGCATACGCCATCTCATGCAGCGAAGGATGTTGGAATCCAAAAATTTCATCACATCATCTGCTCCTTTCTTCTTCAAGGGTAAACGATCCAAGTGGAAAGAGTTACCGAAGATTTCCACTTGAAGATTTTGACTTAATGGTAGATACCAATGAACACCTAACAGAATTTCTTGAGCATGAACATGATAATTTTGTATTTAGGTATAAAAAGAATCATGCGGTTCAACTTACAGTTTCACTAGACCTGTATGAAATGTTGTACTATATCAAGAATGGTTTCAGTCCCTCATTAAGTGATCTCAGAGGCCGTTTTATTGAACTTCAGGTATTCAAGAATTTGCTTGCAAGTGAGACCTATACAGAAGTTATTGTAACCAACAATGAAAAGTCATATTATAAGATATCCTTAGAAAGAAAAACCATGCAACTGATAGTTGAACCATTAAATGACGAGGAGGAATAAGTCATGCAAATGCCAATAATAGATAAAGAAGAAAAAACATTCCGTGATCCGTATATATTTGCGTCAGACGCAAAAGCAATCATATTGGACAATGTTTTAGTGAACTTATTCATGCTCATGCGAAACAACGGAGCACGTATCAAACTAATGTTACGTGCCGGCAAATTCCATGATATAAAATCTCTTAAGAGATATTTCCAAATTTTAGAAGAACGGACTGATGTAAAAGGCTATTCTGATAATCCTGATGCAATAGAGAGTTGGCTTAGAAGCAGTCTAGTAAATATGGTATTTCGTGGAAAGGCGAAAGAAAATGTGGCATCTATGCGTCCTTTACATTTGGAAAGTTACAGAATACGAAACCAGCGACACACACGAGATTACAACTCGGCCGACCAAATTTTCATCATGCTTAATCAGCGACCAGAAGTCATGAAATCTCTCAAAGATTATCTTTCTGTAGGTTGGGACAATGCCAGTCGCAAATTAGTAGATAGCCCGACATTGGACGTTGATACAGCAGGCATTCTTCATTTGATTAAACTGATAGATATAGACACAAAAGCCTCATCATCGCAAATAGTGATTAAACCTTTGTTGGAAAAGCAGGCAAATCTTTTTTGTGATGATATAATGCGGCTTCTTGCGTATCAACACAATATACCCCGTTCTGTGTTCATTGATTATCTACGCATTTTGGTAGGGTTTCATCTTTCCTTGTATTTTCAGAAACTTGTATATCTGCTTCCAAAGATGGTTAAAGAAGGTACTATTGAAGTAGTTGATGATTGGAGTCAGGTGGTTGATATGACAGATAAACTTGAAAGTGATGTCGCACCTATAGCATGTGCAGATATGAATATTACATTGAATGGATTAATAGATTATATTCGAGCATCATATTCTATAAGAGTAATGCGTAGAATTGTAACGCCTCATACATCGGTTGCAACAGCACTATCAATGATAAAGAATCCTACTCTTGATATCAATGCAAATATTAATGCAAGTCTTCGCAATGTTTACAATAAATATTATGCTATTGCAGCAGAAAACCAACAAGAGGCAGAACAAAATGTTAAGGATTTGCAAGATTATCTACAGTTTGAAGAAACTCCTTTAGACAAATATGTACAATGTTTAATGAAAGTAGGTGCAGCATACCAATTAAAGTTCTCGCGCGATTTTCTTGATAAAGCATCAATGAAAAATGAGGCTTCGGCTTTGATTATAGATGGAAGGAGTCGCAAACACCCAAGACGTGGTGCGATAGGTTCAAAACTATTAGAGGTTATGGTTCAACTATTGGTTCTTAATCAAAGTTCCACAGGCGTATTAGAATCCAGACCTCTTAGCATACGCCAGTTAGCTAAAGAAATACGAGAAAGATATGGTTTGATAATTGATGGCACAGATGAGATAAGGTTTAAGGATGCCGATATTAAGACCCATCTGGCATTTAAAGAAAATATGAGTGCGCTCAAAAACAAGCTGCGTCAAATAGGTTTCTATACAGATTTGAGTGATGCTTCATCTTTACAGAAAATACGTCCACGATACAAGTTCAACTATTAACTATAGAAATAATGAATATAATTAAAGCATATTACAACCATATACTTGACATATTTATGGATGTATATGGTAAAAGCATAGAGGCAGCTCAAGCAGGCAATTGCATGAAGGTTACAAGTCTGTCATTAGAGATATTACAAGATTTGTATGCTCGTTTGTCATTACTTAAAACAAATACCCTGTTCTATATACTCACAGAAGAGCCAGATATGACAGGTTCAGTGTATATAACACCGTCAAAATTAATAGAACTTAGAAATGATTTAACAAAATCAATATTGGTTCTTTCCCTGTTAACAGTTCAACTTCAGCAGAGGATTCATACGGTAATGCAACTTTTAGAGAGCTAAGCATATCTGATTTTGACGAAAAGTTGTTCAAACAATTAGAATCACAGTTATCTGGCAAGCCAGCTATTAGGGAGGCATTATCTTATGCAGGAAAAGCACTTGATTGTACACTGCAGGATAAAATCAAATATCTTTTATATATTATCTTAAATGGAGGAACCGATGAGGCTATAGGGAATGGATTGTATTTGTTGGATTTACTTCCAGATGCATCTATTGTTTCAAGGAAAGAGTATATTCCGCAGTTTCTTTTAAAAAATGACGAGTGTATTTCCGCTATGTCCGACTATTCAATGGCTATCACAGATAGAGTTAGTTCAATACCAGTCAAGTCAGGAACAATTCAGCAGGATGTAGCAAAGTTTTTACGTGAAAACAACAAATTAATCAACAGGAAAGATCTATGTGAGAAAGTTTTGGAGAGTTATTCTAAGCTCAATTTTTCAAACTGGTATAACTATCTGAAAGACATAACAGAATTGGGTGTATTACATATTACAAAAGTTGAAATAGGTGGTAGATGGATTCATTTTGATGGAGAGGATTTAAAACTAAAGATGGAACCAAGT
>JAJPYV010000006.1 GCA_021204735.1 Prevotella sp. | reverse complement strand
CGAGGAGCCGGCAAAGAAGACAGGAAAAGGCAGGAAGTAGTTCCCGCCTCGCTTCAAAAGGACTAAGCGGCTTCGGTCGCTTTTTCCTTTGCTCCGTGTGGATGACCTGTTATAATGAATTAACTATCAGCTTTTATAAAGTTCCCATTGGTCATAGACGAACTATTACCTTATTTCAAATAGAATGAGGGAGAACTGTGGACGTGCGCACCAGAGTTCTCCCTATGTGTTGATTATAACTCACTTTAACGCATCATTCCACTTAAAAACATGTTTCAATATTTTTCCTCTCCTACCCCATTTTACGAGACCGAACAAAAACTAATCTGGTATCATTGAAAGATAGTATTTAAGCCTTTCAATCAAGTGGTTGAAATCAATTTTGTCATATGCACATGGCTCTTTATAGTACCACCAATATTCCATGGGATATTCAGGTAACTTAGTCAGCAATTTCTTATTGTCCATTGTAACTTTTGTATGAAGGGATTTGCGGATGCCGATTTCGATGCCATCCATGTTCTCAGTCGCGTTCCACTCGAAACAAGCCATAAAGCCGTTCTTTACGACACCGACACCTACCCACTCTCTGGCCCAATCCTGTTCTCTTTCAAGGGGATAATCGTCATCGCCGGCCGCAAAATGCTTAATCACTTTTAGGTGGTCATGTTCGGCAATTTTCTGATAATGATCGGCAATAGCCGTCATAATGTCTTTTCGCTCTTGCAGTGTATTTGAAAGTATGGTGCTCCCAAACAGAGGCTTAATCAAATCGTATGTTTTGCTATAGATTGTGCAAAATCTGTCATAGGTCACATGAGCAAAACTTTCGCTGTGTCCCGGATTGTAGGTAATATCTTCGTCAAATTCTTCCACTCTGTTATTGTATAACAAGGTCGCAGAATTATTTTGGTATTCGGTATAATCAGCCCTATTATTTTTTCTGCGATTTGCCGTGTAAGAAATGGCCGCTATATTGCCGATGCAGTTAAGCCATACTTTATCGTATTCCCTAAAACTACCTCTTTTGTTTTCAATGCGATCCTGGGCGATAATATGGTCATAATCCCATGGGCGGTTGTAATCGGCCCATAGGTCTTCGCGGGCAGGATCATATAAGCGGAAATTCGAGTTAAAATATTCACGTTCGGCGAATAGCAGCATCTCTTTAGCCTCAGCACTGCCGTACCAAAAAATCCGATCGAAAAACACTTTTGCCGGCTCCGGAACTGAATTCCACACACGCCAATCCTCAGTTCCTTTTATCTCAATGGGGTCTTTGACTTCATCAAAAGAATATATGTGCATAAGATTGCCGTCATGCATCATTCTTGCGATGCCCTTCTGTATATTCTCTTTTTTTATGCCGTCTTTACAGCGACTGAAGATTCCCTGAACACATTTCTGCTGCCGATCTTTGATGCAAAACCAATGAAGTCCGAACGCCAATGCTCGTATCTCTTCGGGCTTTAAAGCGATACCGTCTTCTTGAAGATCTTTGTAGGCAAAATACATCAACAGCAAATATACATCCGGAGATTTTCTTGCTATAGAAGTCCGTAATATTCTCGGAGTGCTTGATTTAGGATCATCTGACACCCCAAGCCAATCATCTATCTTTTGTAAAATCTTCTTGAGAGTCCCTTCGAGATAAAGCTTCTCTATTTTCTCTTTAACTACCGGATCCTTCGCACAGTTACGTATTTGTCTAATACTTAACTCATTTTTCAATTCTTTGCCCTCGTGAACCGTAAGAGCCAGTCGAAAAGCCAGCATTACGAGTTTTGAAGGACTCATATATTTCTTCGCAAGATTATCGTTTTCCTCCTTAATAGAAGGCCAATAGGCTTTTATGGCGGAGTAATTCAGATCGTCTCGGGATATTTGAGTACCGCCTGTAGTCAGTCGTGTAAACAGAACCTCTAACGGGGACTGACCTACATTATTGTCATTGGTTTCTGTCTCAACCACTTCTTTTGGAAGATGATTACAGTTGATGCGATATTTCTTTAAGGCGCTGAATGCCGGGTATAATTTCTCCTTCACATAAGTGCCGTATCCATCTAATTGAGACGAGGCCTTGTCGTAGTATGTGAAGCCGCTCTCTTTAAACAATTCACATGTTTTGATGAAGAAAGAATCCGCCTCTTTGGATTCCGCAGCTGCCTTGATAAGACAATACAACGGAATTGGACATCCGGATTCAACCGGCCATGTCTCTTTTAGCGAAACACTTTCCTTGTATATGTTCAAACCTTGTTTGCCAAATTTTTTCAGCGCAGCATTTCTTTCCTGAGTGTTGAAACCAGTGCAATTATCGTCATTTTTAAATCCCCATGGATGAGCCTTTGTGGTCGCCTTTATCCAATAAGTACGGGTGGAGGTGGAGTCCTTATCTTTTGGCGGATCGATGTCAATCCAAAGCACGGCTGTAGGATTGGTATCGGGATCATTAAAGCCGAGACTGATGGCATTGAACCTTTGTTGGCCGTCCATCAAATCATACTTTCCCTCTGTTGCATCCGACAGTAGAAATGACCCTATCGGAAATCTGCGCAGGATTGAATCCCAAAGCAGTTCTACCTGCTTGGGTTTCCATACAAGACCTCTTTGGATAGGGGGAATAGTAACAGTCCCGTCAGTGATTTTTTTTAAAGAATAAACCATTTCATCTGAAGCTTTATATGCCATGTCGTTCAGATCCTGAATAAGCGGATATGTCATTTTACAGCATTCTAATATTGACTACAAATATAGACAATTTCCAGCCAACAAGACATTAAGGTGAATTGAATTAAGCTACCCTTGGTCGAACCGCAAACATAAGCAACCTCGGTCGCGCTTCCTTTGCTCCGTATGTGGTGACCTGTTATATATAGCTATTGGCTTTTATAAAGTTTCTTTTGGTCCATAGTCTATCCTAATTTCAAGGAGAATGGGGGGAGTAACCTTTGATATGTTATACATAACGTTGTCCGACTTTTTCTTCGCATTCATCGTGAATTCTTAAGGATTATCTTGTTGTCATACGTTATGAGACAGGCTCTAACTATAATTGCGGATGATTAATAACTCCGACAATGACTTTACAAGAACTTCTGCGTGACTGCGATTTTGACAGAATCGCGCCTTATTTATGCTC
>JAJPYV010000248.1 GCA_021204735.1 Prevotella sp. | reverse complement strand
CATTTGGAATTTTGTGATGGAAACGTGATGAGATTCTTTTCTCCGATTTTCTTGACTACATTCTTTTTTGTGTCTGGTTATTTGTTCAAAGAGAATCAATCTTTCTTGTTTGTTTTTGAAAATAGAACAAGAACATTATTATTGCCGTTTTTGATATTGGGTGGAATAATGATTCTGTTGTCACAGGTTTTATCTTTCAATGAACATATTTCAATTTCTGACAGCATAAAGGATTGTTATATCAAAATGGGCAAAACCAACTTCTGTGGTTTGTTGCCGCATTGTATGTATATAGTGTGATTTTCTATTGGGTTGAAAAAGTCAGTAAGTCTGCTAATGAACTACTTATCATAGGTATCATATTGTTTGTGGCAAATACGGCATATTCACATTGGCTGAAACTGCCTTCTATCCCCTGGCATTTCAATTATATTGGCTTTGCATGTTTCTATATGGCTCTTGGCAAATATTACAAAAGTCATGAACAAATTATTGATAATGCTGTGTCAAACAAAATGCTGTTAATGATAGGCATTGTTTATGTGTTGGTTATCTATTTTGCTGACTTACATATAGGTTTTGCAGGAAGCCCGTATGTTGTGGATGCTTTGTTCATTACGACATTGGGCTTAATATTATGTGTATTAATATCTAAGAGATTTCTGAATAATAGTCGTTTCCTTTTGTTTGTTGGATCAAATACACTTTTCTATTTTGCTTTTCATGGCAAAGTATATTCCTTATTGCAAACAGTATCAGATAAAATTATAGCCCATATTGGTATGGAAAGGTCTTTCTGTACTGATATCTTATGGGGGGATTGTGTTCACAGACGCATTAATTTTGATTATTCCCGCAATGATAGTTAATAAATATCTCCCTCAAATTCTCGGTCGTGGTTTCAAATTGTGGAAAGTGAAATAATATCAAGCATACTACAAACTTTATCATTAAAAAACGAGTTCCTTTATTAGATAATACATTATCTAAAAGTTAACCATAAGGGCTGAACTTATCAAAATAAGTTCAACCCTTAATTTTATTGAGGAGTATTCCAGTTCTTATAACTGATTTTTACACTTTTCTGAAAATTTTGACAATAAGATGTGATTATTTGGAAAATAATTTGTACTTTTACGGCGTCTTAATATGAATTGATATGTTAGTAAGTTTTTCATTCGGAAACTATAAATGCTTCAAGGACGAGAATAAAATTAGTTTTGTAGCTGATTTGGCAGATGAAAAGAATGAGTATTCAATATCAACTCCTTTTGGTTACTCCGTACTGAAAACGACAGCTGTATATGGTGCTAACGCCAGTGGTAAGTCTAAGTTGTTTGAGGCTGTCGCTTTCTTGAAAAGTTTAGTTTATCCACCATGCAACGCAAAAAAAATTCCCGTTTTCGAGTATTGGAAAAGTCGGTATGACGCATTTAGACTTTCCACAAAATCATCAGAATCGTCATCGTTTTTTGAGGCTGTATTCATATTGAATGACATACAGTATCGTTATGGCATAGAAATTAACGCCAATGAGATCTTGGATGAATGGCTGTACAAAAAGAAATGGAGAGAGACTCTTGTCCTTTCGAGAAAGTCGGATGGTAACAGTGCCCCTAAAATGAAAATTGTTGATTCGTATATTAATGCAAAGATATATAATAATGTCGTATCAGCTGGTATGGTATCTAAGGATGTCCCTTTATTGACAATTCTGTCTACATTTAATGATTCGTTATCTAAGGAAATCGTCCAGATGTTTGGACAGATGAAGATTATTTCTGCAAATGAGATGATTACGCCTGTAGACGCTCTGATGGACGAGAACAGTAAAAAAGAGATTATTGATTTTATGAGAGCTTTTGATTTCAATATTGAGGATTTTGCATTGCATGAGATTGCTCCAAACGCTATTCCAGAGAAGATACAGAGTATTATAGGTGAGGATGCCCTGAAAGGTCGTGTTTATGATGGCGTGAGTACAACTCACAGATTGTATAATGAATCGTATGAGAAAGTCGGAACAAAGCAGTTTATGATGGAAGTGGATGAGTCATTCGGTACTAACAGATTGCTTCGTCTAAGTTGGTCAATATTGCAGGCACTGAAAGAAGGTAGAACTCTGCTGATTGACGAAATAGATTCTGGTTTACATTCTTTCATTGTATCAACAATTATCAAGCTGTTTTATCAAACAAACAATGAGGCACAGCTTATAGTAAACACGCAGAATACATCACTATTATCATATCCTATTGGTTATGAAGACAACCAAAAGGATAAAAAATTTCTTTTCCGCAAGGACCAGATATATATTGTAAATAAGAACCGATATGGCGAGTCGAACGTTTATCCTATCACTTATTTTCAGAAGAATATCAGGACGAGCATAGAAAAATTGTATATGGATGGTAGATTGACAGGAGTTCCCTATGTTGACGTTGATAATTTAGACTTGATATGCCATGAATCATAAGGATAGAAAAGATACATTCAAGAGGGCAACTGGCAAAGCGAAACCACTGCGCAAATTCATTCTCTATGTGGAAGGGAGAAATACTGAAAAAAGCTATTTTGACCTATTGAAAAAAGCAAATTGCAAGGTCATACCTGTAACTAAATATGGACATGGTATATCAAAATGTGTAGATTTCGTGAATGAATCATATAAGGCATGGATGTCTTTACCAAAAGAAGAAAAGGAAAAATATGACAAAAGATGGCTTGTTTTTGATGCTGATGGTAGAGCTGATTTTGACGCAGGGATAAAATTGGCTCGACAAAAGAATTTTGGTGTGGCTTTCTCAAATATGTGTATTGAGTATTGGTTTGTGTTACACTTCTATAATCACGATGGGAGTGAGATTCCTATGTCGGATAGGTCACATTCTGCAGCTCATGTCAAGATGATTAATGACTTCATCGAAAAGCATAATAAGAAATCCGAGACCCATATAAACAAGTATGATTCAGACAGTAAAAAAGTGGAAGAAGATTTTTTTGATTTTATGTTAGCAATTGACCCTGTGAGTCATAAAAGAAGGATAATTACAGCCTTTGAGCGTGCAAAAGCCATACACGAAACTAAGAAAGCAAATGGGGATGAGTTCAGAGAATCAGTTACAACTATCTATGAGTTAATT
>JAJPYV010000304.1 GCA_021204735.1 Prevotella sp. | reverse complement strand
ATCTATATTAATTTCATTTTCCATGAACGCAATAGCCACACTGCATCTATCTTCCGGCATAATATCATCAATATTATTTCTGAATTGCGCAATCCACTCCTTGTGATCTTCTTCATCTACCAAATCTATGAAAACTTTTTTAAGATAATCCGTAATCTCTTCCAGGCCATCCGAATGATTTACAAACGAAATGAAATCCGTCACTTTTGATCCGATATCAGTGAAATTATTATTACCCTGACTGAAATACAAATCGAAATACTTTGCACTGCAAATTGGGCAATCACTGGTTATTTTGTCGAAGCCCCCGCCATTTTTATATTCTAAATTATCCCCATGTTTATAACGCTTTACATATGGGAAAATATCAGACAGGATTGGCAAATAAGCACTATATTCAGCGGACAGATCATCAAAAAACGCCTTTCCTTCTGAATTAAATTCTTTACTGTGAAAATATCTTTCCCAATCTGTCATTTTATCATGTGAAACAAAAAACCGCTCATTATCCCGTATTTTCACATATAATCCCACTTCCAGAAACCGTATGATTTCCATGATAAGCAATTCTTCTCTATTTAGTTGAGTGTTCCCCATTAAAGCAGTCGAAAAAGCGGAATTTATCAATCTCTTGAACGTTCTCAAATCCAATACCTGTTCACATATCAAATCATATACATTTTTATATTCGCTCAAATCAACTACTCCATATGCACTTAATATCCGTGACAAACAGACATCATATATATTTTTCAAGGTCTCAGTCGCAATACTTGGCACGTGCATTTCCTGTTGAATTATCTTCTCAGAATATTTTGAATTAATCTTATCTTCATTCATTAAAATATGGTTAATCCGTTCTCTATCATACATTAGAACATACACTACACCAGGCAAATCAAAAACAGTCCCCAGAACTTTAAAAAGGAGAATAATATTATCTGAATCAGCCCGGTCAAGATTATCTATAAAGATAACAAATCTTTTATTCGATCTTTGTAAAAGCTTATCAATCTTCTTTTTCGCACCAGAAAGAGAACTAAATAAGCCCGATCCCTGATACGTAGACTCTAATACTCTGCCTCCGACATCTGATATACACGAGACCATGGAACTGATAAACTGTATCATATGCCTGTACTCTGCTGTATTATGACGAATTCCAATTTTGTCAAGGATGATATCATACATTTCCCTTATCATTGCTTCCTGAGAACCATATGGCCATGGATCAAAATCTATCGTCTCAATATCCTTATTATTCTTCTTGATTTTATTTTTAACAATAGTACATAATGTGGTCTTCCCACTCCCCCATTCACCCTCCACAGCTATAACATGTGAAATATCGCTTCGATTCATCACAATAGATAAATACAGTTGATTTATACATAAAGAACGGTTCAATAAATCGTAATCTGCCTCTTTCTCCTTGACAAAAATTGGTTTGTCAGGGTCTACATCCAGACTTTCGGCATAATATATATCTTTTAAATCAAAAATATTTTTGTCATTACCTGTGTCATTCGTCTTTCTTGAAATGGTACAGCAACCTGCCAACCGAACTATCAGAATTATCAACCATACGATGGCGGTGCACATTGCGGCAGCACATTTAGTTCCGGAAGTCAGGCCCATTATACATACCGCAATCAGATATATAATGTTTGACAGCAACAGCACTGTTAACACAGCATCAAATTTATTAAAGGCAAAATTCTTTTTTGGGTCAAAAACATTAAAATATATTAACCAGCAAACAAATACTATGATGATTCCCACCAGCAAAATAATCCTAAATCCTTCAGGGAATTTTTGCAGAAGTCTGCTTGGCACATCAAGGCAGTCCATAATAATTGCCACAAACGCCACTATCACTGACAATATTATGAGCAATTCCGGTGATGCTGTTTTTCCGAGTTCTTTAAAATGCTTTTTCATAATATACATTCGCAACAAATACTGTTGATGATCTCTTAAATTACCATTCCGGCAGCATCCGCATAGCTGCTTAATATAATGGCCATACCCTCCGTGATTTTGTAAGCAGTCTATTATCGGCACCTTATAATCATTCTCCGTTCTTGAGATAATATTCCAAACTATTTTGCCCGATTCGTGCAATTTTTCCAATCCGTACAATCCCAACTCACTGCTCATCAGCACGGCCGGCATAGACATGTCCATTTCTCCATCAGCACCCGATGACCTGGTGCTGGGTCTCATAAAGGCGGGGCGCCAAAACGCCTGATTTAAATTTCAATGTGCTAATCTATAAGGATCCGCTGTTGTCAGCGGGTTCTTTCTTAATATGGTTCTCATGATTGAGTGCTTACAATCAATCTTTCCCAGGCAACCAGTAATTGCTCTGGCGGAATCGCTTTATTTCTTCTGCGATGCGCTCTCAATCCAGTAATGGCGAGACAACTATCTTAGTGATTGTCTCTTTTATTTGTATCCCAGCAATCCTTAGGGCTTGCCTGTGTTACAAATTTCTTCCACATTCCGCCCACTATTTCAACCAAGACGCCACCCAGGCTGATAATAACTGAAAGTATATTACAGGCTGCCGGATTAAGCTTTGCTATAAATCTAAAAATCAACCACGCGCTTACCAACAACGCTGCTACTATCAAAATGAGGAATGCGCCGCGGAGCACCTTTTTCCATCTGAGTCTTTTATTCCATTTTTCGTTTCTGTAACCCTCCAGCTCGTCAAGATCCTGCTTTCTCTCATTTTTTTCCTGTTCCAGCTCATCACGCAATTCTTGTTCACGCCTTTTGCTCTCTTCTTCAAATAAAAATTTTTCTTTTCTTTCAATGTCTATTGCCAGTTCCAACCCGGAAACTTTCTCCTTAAGTTCAGCTATTTCATCAGCATTCTTTCTTTGCATCACTTCCTCTCTGCGCCGTTCTTCTAAAACAGTATTCACATTATACTCGTTCAAAAATACGATTTGTTCCTCAATATTTTCATCATTTATCTCATCCGGAATCCTTGAATAGGAACGCATATCATCCAAAAAATATGCCACATCTGTTTCGCTGATTCCCCCGGTTCTATACTTGTTGCGCATTTCATTATATAAGTTTGCTATTTTCGCATCAGTGTTAAAGGATATAACCATTTTTGCTCGGGAAACTATGTCAATTGT
>JAJPYV010000189.1 GCA_021204735.1 Prevotella sp. | reverse complement strand
AATATATCTTTCTACATACTCTAAATCATGACTGACGCTTCCACCAACAATAAGCGCATCGCCAAGAACACGCTGATGCTTTATTTCCGCATGCTGCTTTTAATGGCAGTCAACTTTTACACCAGTCGTGTGGTATTGAATGTTTTGGGAGTAGAAGACTTTGGCATTTACAATGTTGTGGGTGGTGTTGTCACTATGTTTGGTTTTTTAAATGGGGCATTGGCGGCATGCACTCAGCGCTACCTCAATTATGAATTAGGACAAAAGCATTACGGCCGCATACAAAGGGTTTTCGTAACAGCATTATACATACATGCACTTATTTCTCTTTTATTAATAATTCTGGCTGAAACAGTTGGGCTTTGGTTCTTATATAGCAAAATGACTATTCCTAATTCACGCTTGAATGCTGCATTTTGGGTATACCAATTTTCTGTCCTTTCAACTGTTGTAATGATGATGAGTGTGCCATATAATGCCGCAATAATAGCACACGAAAAAATGTCCGCTTTTGCCTACATCTCGATTCTCGAAGCGGTTCTAAAATTATTAATTGTTTTTATTCTACAAGAAGGTCATTATGACAAGTTGATAATTTATGCGATTTTGATGTTTGCCGTGCAAATGGCGATTCGTATTATTTATGGTTGGTATTGCAATCTTCATTTTTCAGAGACCAAGTTCAGAGTGGTATGGGATAAGGATTTGTTTCGTTCTATGTTGAGTTTCTCAGTATGGAATGTATTCGGTAATTTGGCCAGCGTTGCTTCCACTCAAGGTGTGAATATCTTGTTGAATATGTTTTTTACACCAGCTGTTAATGCTGCACGCGGAATAGCTGTACAAGTTCAACATGCCGTAATGCAGTTCTCCGCAAATTTTCAAATGGCCATGAATCCCCAGATAACAAAGTCTTTTGCCATGTCCAACCTAACTTATATGTATGACTTAATATATAAGAGCTCTAAATTCACTTTTTTCCTCCTATATATATTATCTCTTCCCATAATACTTGAAACAGATACAATATTAAATGTTTGGTTAACCATCGTCCCCGAATATGCTACACCTTTTATACGACTTATGCTTTGTACTTCCATTATAAATGCTGTTGCTAACCCATTGATGACTTCCGCAGCTGCCACTGGAAAAATAAAAATCTATCAAGTGGTCGTTGGCGGTATGATGTTGGCAGTCCTTCCACTGTCATACATTGTTTTAAGAATGGGAGGAAACCCTGTTTCAGTTTTTGTAGTTAATCTATTAGTCTATGCAATTGCTTTTATAGTCAGATTGTTAATTGTCTGTTCCCTGATACAATTATCAATACTAGCATATATAAAGGATGTCATACTTAAATGTACTTTCGTTTGCCTTTTGGCATTAATAATTCCTTTGTTTTTAAAACATTTAATGATTGAGGGGCTTGTTGCTTTTCTCGTAGTTTGTATAGCCAGTATCATTAGCGTGGCGGTTTCTTCTTATTTTTTAGGACTAACTGCCTCTGAACGTATTTTTTTTAATAATAAAATAAGTTCTCTATTCACAAGATTAAAAAGATGATAAACGTTATTCATGCGGAAGGATGTTGCGGATGTTCCGCTTGTGTTCAGAAATGTCCAAAACAGTGTATATCGTTGGTAGAAGATAGAGAAGGGTTCCTCTATCCGAAGGTAGATTTTAATTTATGTATTGATTGTGGTTTATGTGAAAAAGTATGTCCATTCCTGAATGTTACGACGCCATTAACGCCAAAAACAGTAATAGCAGTAAAGAACCCTAATGAGAAAGAGCGTATGTCAAGTTCTTCGGGAGGTGTTTTCATATCTTTGGCACATAAGATTATTAATGAAGGAGGCGTTGTCTTTGGCGTTTCTTTTGATGATAATTGGGGCGCATGTATGACTTATGCTGAAACAATGGCTGACATTAAGCCAATGATGGGCAGCAAATATTTTCAAGCGTCAATGGGTACTACCTTCAAAAATGCAGAGAAATTTCTTAAAAAAGGCCGAAAAGTGTTGTTTTCTGGTTGTCCTTGTCAAATAGCAGGGCTTCGAAATTATCTTCATAATGATTATGATAATCTATTGACCGTTGATTTATTATGTCATGGTGTTGCAAGTCCTGGCGTGTGGAAACGATATTGGGATGAATTATATAAAAAGATGGCGTTTGAAAAGAAATCAGATGGACATCCAATTCATCTCATATCTAATATATCATTTAGAGATAAGAGTCAGCACGGTTGGCCGAATTTTAGCTTCACTGTACGAACTCTGACTAATAATGCTCATGAGGAATCTATCCTTTTATCTGAAATGCACTCGAGAAATCTTTTTTATAGAGGTTTCTGTGCAAATCTATATTTAAGACCTTCATGCCATTCATGCAAATGCAAAGGGGGAAGGAGCCATAGTGACATTACGATAGGTGACTACTGGGGAATAGACCATATCATTAGAGGTTTTAATGACAATAAAGGTGTTAGTGTCGTAATGATTAACACTAAAAAAGGTGGGGATATTTTTAAGACTCTTGATATGGATATTCGCTTATCTTCTTTAAAAGATATGCTCCAAGGTAATCGAGAATTCTTAAAATCCCCTACGATGCATCCCAAGAGAGAATACTTTTATATGAAGTATAATAGCGGCACCCCCATTCATATAGTTATAAGGAAGTGTTTATATAGACATTTTTTCATCCGCTTATTCACATATGGAAAACGCTGTATCAAAAAGGGAATAAGATATTTGACACATTTCAAAGGACTATCTTACGGTGATTGATAATGCTATATGATATATCTAAATGCATGAGAATCAAGCTTATCACCTTCGCACCCCATCCCAATTTCGGGACTTGTCTTCAATCATACGCATTGAATCATGTCCTACGGAAGCTGGGGCATGATGTGGAGTTTATCTACAACGGCAGGGAAACGAAACCGCGTACAATTATACAGCGATTGAAGAAATTGGTGAGACATTTCCTACCCGAATCAATCATTTACAAATACAAAAAACGCCATTCCCTATCAGCAACAAACCGCTTAATCAAAAGGCCACCTGTCATCCTTGAATTGCCCGATTATCGGTTGCTATACTTGTTAAGCAGGTTGCCGGGATATGAGAAGCTTTACAAGGCATACAA
>JAJPYV010000401.1 GCA_021204735.1 Prevotella sp. | reverse complement strand
ATGGGCAATGATTTTGATGGCGAGACACATCGTCGCGGCAGGATAGAAGTAGTGTGTGGTTCTATGTTTTCAGGCAAGACAGAGGAGCTTATCAGGCGATTGCGCAGGGCGCAGTTTGCTAAACAGAGAGTGGATATCTTCAAGCCATCGATAGATGTGCGCTATTCAGAGGAGGAAGTGGTAAGCCATGACCGTAATGCCATTCCGAGCACCCCAGTAGACTCTTCCTCGTCAATAATCCTGTTATCGTCAGGCATAGACGTTATAGGTATCGATGAGGCACAATTCTTCGATGATGGATTAGTAGACGTGTGCAACGAGTTGGCCAATAAAGGCGTGCGGGTGATAGTAGCCGGGTTGGACATGGACTACAAAGGCAAGCCATTCGGACCGATACCTGCGCTGTGCGCCATAGCCGACGAAGTTACGAAAGTGCACGCTATCTGTGTGAAATGCGGAGCGTTGGCATACGTCAGTCACCGACTTGTAGACAATGACAAGCGAGTGATGTTGGGTGAACAGGAAGAATATGAGCCCCTGTGCCGTGAGTGTTATCGCAAGACAATAGAAAGCGAGAAGAAGTCAAAGTAGGTACGCTAAATCGATAAAACAAAAGCCATGTTAGAGAAGAAAATAACATTTGACAGGTTTGTCAGGGGAATGTTGATTGCATTGCTTGTGGTTGGAATATTGTATGTAATCAACTACCTAAGTGGTGTTTTGCTTCCATTTTTCGTGGCATGGTTGCTTTCCTATCTGCTATACCCGATAGTGAAGTTCGTGCAGTATAAGTTGCATGTACCTACCCGTGTGTTGTCGATTATCGTAACATTAATATTCGTTATAGCGGTGATTGTGGGAATATTCTATCTCATAATTCCGCCCATGCTCGACCAGTTTGCCAAATTGGGTGACCTTATTACTGCATATCTACATAAAGCGATACACGTAGACAATGTGCCTGGGGCAGTGATGCAATGGATAGACGACCATAAGATTGATTCGATGCAAGTCCTTAGTCAAGTGGATGTCGCCGACACGGTAAAGAGCGTGATGCCGAAATTCTTCACTTTCTTAGGTCATACGGCAAGCGTTATCGTAAGTATCATCGCATCACTCATAACTTTGCTGTACATGTTTTTCATCCTGCTTGATTATGAGTACCTTTCAACCAACTGGATTAGGATATTTCCCCAAAAGGCACGCCCATTCTGGAAGGAGTTGATGGGTGACGTGGAGCACGCCATGAACAACTACATCCGTGGGCAGTCGCTCGTAGCCCTGACAATGGGAATACTGTTCTGCATAGGATTCACGATAATCGACTTTCCGATGGCGATAGGTCTTGGTATACTGATTGGCATAATGGATCTTGTGCCCTATCTGCATACATTTGCCCTGATTCCGACTGTATTTCTTGCCATGCTGAAAGCCGCCGATACGGGGCAGAATTTCTGGATAATCCTGCTTTGTGCAGTAGCTGTGTTCTGTATTGTACAAGTGATAATCGACATGCTGGTAACGCCGAAGATAATGGGAAAGGCAATGGGGCTCAACCCTGCAATTTTGCTGTTATCACTGTCAGTTTGGGGCTCACTGCTCGGTTTCATAGGACTGATTATCGCCCTGCCGATGACAACGATACTTATAGAGTACTATAAGAAATACGTTACGAAGGAAAGCGATACGACTTCGTCGAATTAATTCACTAATGTTTCAAAAATATTAACTTTGCTTGAAGAATTAAAGAATTAGAAGGTTTTTTAAACGAAAAAAATTCAAATCATGACCAAAGACGATATACAACAGACCTTGCTTCAAGGAGAGAGTCTCACGATGGAGTGCAAATTGGCGGAAAATAATCTGCCAAAGTCGGTATGGGAAACTTATTCCGCATTTGCCAATACCATTGGTGGCAAGATATTGCTTGGGATAGAAGAGAATAAAAAAGAAAAAGACCCATTAAAACGGTTTGTTATTAAGGGTGTTAACAATGTACAAAAGATTTTGGAGGACTTTTGGAACACTATTAATAGTGATAAAGTCAGCGAAAATATTCTTTTGGACAATGATGTGGAGATAGTGGAAATGGATGGAAAGAACATCATTTGCATAAATATACCACAGGCAGATTGGCGAGTAAAGCCCGTTTATTTGAACAACAATATGTTCAAATGCTCATACAAGCGTAATAATGCAGGAGATTATCACTGTACAGAAAAAGATGTTAAGACTATGCTTCGTGATGCCAATGAGGAGGGCAACGATGGCTCGCTAATGGAGGGCTTTACCATGGACGATATAGACCTTGACACGTTGCATGGTTATCGGAATGCTTTTAGGACATTAAATCAAGAGCATCCATGGAACAATGTTGATGACAAAATATTTCTGATGAATTTCAGAGGATATGTTATTGACAGAAGAATCAGGCAGGAAGGTTTGACAGCTGCAGGATTAATGATGTTCGGCAAAGGACTTTCAATTAGTGAGCGTTTCGGTAATTTTCGTATGGACTATATAGACATGAGCAATCTTATAGGAAATGAGCGGTATAAATATCGTCTCACATACGATGGGCGTTGGGAGAACAATTTCTTTCAATTCTTTACTATGGTGCTGCCAAAGCTCACATTAGATATGCCACGTCCATTCCGTTTGAAAGATGGTGTTCAACGTATAGATGATACTCCACAGATTGCAGCGGTGAGGGAAGCATTCACTAATGCGATTATACACTGTGATTTTTTTAGTGCGGCAGGTATTTTGCGTATAGAGAAGCATGATGATAAATTAGTGTTACGCAATCCAGGTACTTTATTATTGCCAAAGGAAAGGGTATATGCAGGCGGTAGTTCCAAGGCTCGCAACCCTCGCATTCAGACGATGCTACGCATGATTGGTTTCGGTGAGAATGTTGGGTCTGGTTTCCCAATGATTATCAATGCATGGAAAGAGGTGGGTTGGAGAGAACCTCTACTTATAAATGACTTGGTTACTGAGGAGGTAAAGCTGACACTTTATGTGCCACAGGGCTCAGTGCAGAAAGGTGAGCAGAAAGCAGAGGGTGAGCAGAAAGGTGAGCAGAAAAGTGAGCTCAATAAGAAGAAAAATCAGCAGAAAACTAAGCAGACTGAGAAAATAACGATGAAAGAA
>JAJPYV010000362.1 GCA_021204735.1 Prevotella sp. | reverse complement strand
TGCTCCGTCTTTACAATATCATTTTCTCAATCGAGTTTACAAGTATTCCTTGTGCTCCCAACTCTTTCAACTTCCCTATAATCTCCCAAAACCGCTTTTCATCAAGCACAGTATGCACAGAACACCAGTCTTCATCGGCAAGGGGTATCACGGTGGGACTCTTCAAACCTGGCAACACGTCGATTATCTCCTTCAGCCGTGCTTTCGGAACATTCATCCTTATGTATTTCTTGTCTTGCGCATTCCGCACTGCCTCAAACCTGAACATCATTTCTTTTAATATGCTACGCTTCTCTTCGTCAAGGTTTTTGTTGGCTATTAACACTGCCTCGCTCTGCATCACAACTTCTACTTCCATCAGATTGTTGCTTATCAACGTGGATCCGCTGCTTACTATATCGAAAATCGCATCGGCAAGTCCTATACCGGGACTAATCTCTACACTTCCAGTTATTACGTGTATCTCGGCTTTTATGTTGTTCTTATCCAAGTATCTCTTCAATATGCCTGGATATGATGTGGCTATCTTCTTGCCGTTGAACCACTCTTTTCCCTCGTATTCTTCTGCCTTCGGTATCGCTAAGGATAACCTGCAACTGCTGAACCCAAGTCGCTCGATTATCTCTGCGTCTTCTTGTCTCTCCTCAAACTCGTTCAGACCCACTATTCCTATGTCGGCTACTCCTGTTGCCACACTCTGCGGTATGTCATCATCCCTAAGGTATAACACTTCCAATGGAAAGTCGGTTGACTGTACCAAAAGGGTTCGCTTGCTGGGACTCACCTTGATGTCCGCCTCGTTCAACAGGTTCATCGTGTCATCATACAGACGCCCCTTCGATTGTACGGCTATTCGCAACATAATTATAATTTTATTAAAAATACCCTGCAAAAGTACGATTTTTAAGGCATATCTGCAAGAATTGTTGTAATTTTGTACCCCAATTTGATATATACTTCTTATCGGATTGATATAACTAATGCGTCCTATACCAATTATAATATTCATATCGTTTTTATCCTTTCTCTTCTTTTTGTCTTCTTGTAAGGAAAAAAGAACTGACAAGGTGGTAACTCCTTGGGGCGAGGTACTGAATGATTCTATAAGCGATTACTTCACCGTCAGCGACATAGTGAACAACGGTGAAATGATCATCCTTACGCTCTCCGGACCTGAGTCTTATTATGATTATCATGGCCGTGGTATGGGTACGCAATATCTGCTCTGCGAGAGATTTGCTCACAAAATGGGAGTGTCGCTGCGTGTGGAACTGTGCAAGGATACTGCTGAAATGGTCTCTCGTCTTAACAATGGGGATGCCGACTTGATTGCGTTCCTCCTACCTAAGGTCAAAAACAACAAGGATAGCCTCCTTTTTTGCGGTGCAAGAATTGACTCGCTCAACGTGCAGTGGGCTGTGGCTGAGGACAGCAAGGAATTGGCTGACAGCCTCAACTCATGGTTCAAGCCTGAACTGTTTGCTGAGGTGAAAAAAGAGGAGAGTTATTTATTATCTTCGGCAAGTGTTAAGCGTCATGTCTATGCGCCTTTCCAGAACAAAAAGCGTGGTGTAATCTCAAGTTATGACAATCTTTTCAAGAAATATGCTCCTACGGTTAGGTGGGACTGGCGTCTCATGGCTGCGCAATGCTACCAAGAGTCGTGTTTCGACCCGAAGGCCCGCTCATGGGCTGGTGCTCGTGGCTTAATGCAAATTATGCCTTCAACAGCTGCGGAGTTAGGTCTATCAATGTCTGCTATCCATGAGCCTGAGCCCAACATCAAGGCTGCAACAAGATATATCCAAGACCTTACACAGAAATTCAACGAGGTGCCGAATTTCAATGAGCGTCAACTTTTTGTCCTCGCTGCTTATAATGGCGGTTACTTCCACATCCAGGATGCCATGGCTCTTGCTCAGAAAAACGGCAAGAACCCTCACAAGTGGAAAGACGTTGCATATTATGTCCTTGCCCTCCAACAACCTCGTTATTACAACGACCCAATAGTGAAATGGGGTTATATGCGTGGCTCTGAAACCGTCAACTATGTTGACCGCATCCGTGAGCTTTACGCCCAATACCGTGGAGTCCGCTACGATGGCAACAGCGTAAGCACTGCTCCCTCTCTCTCCTCTCCACGCCCGACAACGAGCAACCCATCAACTTCCACCGACCCGTCCGAGAGCAACACCTCTACTCAACCATCCAAAAGCAGCAACTCTTCAACCACCCCGACCAGCCCTTCTTCTCCATACACGCCCCAAAAAGCCAAGAAGAAACGCCGCTACCAAATATAACCCTTTCGCAAGCAAGAATGAATTTTTAATTCTTAATTCTTAATTTAAATATCAAGTTTGTTTAAACGAACAAACTTGATATTTGATAGAATCCTGCGCTAACAATCCACGCCAACACTGTAGTGTATCCTGCTGCGAATATCGTCCACTTCCAACTGCCTGTTTCGCCTTTTATAGCGGCAATTGTCGCTATACACGGGAAATAAATTAGCGTAAACAACAGATATGCGAACGCAATCAATGGAGTTATGCCGTTTGCCTCCATCTTCTGCCGCAGCACCTCATACTTGCCTATTTGCGCTGCCTCATCATCATCTTCTTCTCCCACAGTATCATCATTTGCATAGAGTACACCTATTGTTGATGCCACAATCTCTTTTGCTCCTACTCCAGCAATAAGACTAACATCTAATCGCCAATCGAAGCCCTGCAGACTGAACACCGGTTCAATGGTCTTACCCATGCGTCCGATATAACTCTGTTCCTGCTGTGCCTGGTTGTCAAGTTCTTCATTGTGCGGGAAATATTCCAATGCCCATACGATTATACTTGCTATGAGGATTATTCCTCCCATCTTCTTCAGATACTGCTTGCCTTTCTCCCATGTGTGGCGCAATATCGCCTTGCCTGTAGGGAACCGGTATGGTGGCAACTCCATTACAAATGGTGTGTCCTCACCCTTTATCAGGAACTTGCTGAACACAATACTCATTATTATCGCCACGATGAAACCAATCAGATAGAGGGATATCATCGCCAACGACTGGTATTTCACTGCAAAGAATGTGCCTATCAGCATGATGTATACCGGCAGACGGGCTGAACAACTCATCAACGGCAATATCAATATCGTTACAAGCCTGTTGCGCCTGTT
>JAJPYV010000227.1 GCA_021204735.1 Prevotella sp. | reverse complement strand
AAAAATCAACGTTTTTTCACAAGTTTCAGATAGAAATATCTCACCACTTTTCCAAAAAGGTTATATCGAAAGCCATGGTCTTTGAGAGCTTTTGGGTTTAAGACGGTTTCAACTTCCTCGTCAGCTTCTATTGTACTTTTCTTAACATCAAGCTGTCTGACAATAAAAGGGCGGTCGTATTCATAATGACCGAATATAGATTGCGAGCTGAAATGCGTGCCATTATTTATGCCACAGTTGCGTACTAATGTCTGTGTAGGACTTAAGCACAGTCCATCATTAGCATAGATAGCAATTTCCCAACAAATATCCCAAGGGATAGGATTACGGTCTAATGATTGCAAGCAATGGAAATTGCCACCATATTCTATTTGACTGAGCTTTTCCGCAGTCATATTCCGCAGAGCCTCCTCACGACTCTTGAAATGCACGAAATAATTATTCCACCTGTCTTTCCATGTAGCCCAGCCCCAGCCCGCCATGTGACGAGTGAAATAGACATCCCCTTTCTCTGGCACGTCAAGATTAGTAAATCCACTGATATGCATCACTTTTTTTTCATTTTTGTAATACATCAATGCATCATTTATGTATTGTAAATAATATGGTGAGGTACAAACGTCATCCTCAAGTACGATTACCGCATCGTTCTCGCTAAGCACTTGCGAGATACCCTCTGTGATATTACGCTCCAAATAAATATTTTCAGGACGTTCAACAAGTGTAACACTTTTCATAAAGGCAGGCATTTCCTTAAAGAAACGGCGCACTTCGTTTACCTGTTTCCACGATTTTTCGTCTTTTCCCCCATCGGAAAACACATACAAATCAGTGTCTTTCGCAAGAGTATTCCTCGACAAGCAGTCAAGCGTTTTCCTCACATTGTCAAGTCGGTTGTAAACGAACATTGCAATTGGAGCATAGGTATTTTCCATGATTTTGATGAATTTACTTATTGACAAATATATGAAAGTTTATCTGTTTAAACAAGAGTCTGTCTCATTTTCGTAAAAAAAGTGATAGATTTTCCACATAAGACAGCGATTTTTGCTTAACTTTGTAAAGACAAAAGAAAGAAATAATGGCAAAGTGTTTGTTTTCCATAATAGTACCACTTTACAACAAGGAGACAACAATAAAACGCACAATCGACAGCGTTTTAAAACAGACTTGTCAGGATTTTGAAATCGTTGTAGTGGACGATGGCAGCAAAGATAACGGTGCATCTATTGCACAAGAAATAGACGATAACAGAATAACAGTTATTCGGCAACCTAATGGAGGGGTATCAGCAGCACGCAACAAAGGAATAGAGCATGCCAAAGGACAGTTCATCACATTTATTGATGCTGATGATGAATATGCCCCTGAACACCTTGAAACACTTAAGCACCTTATTGAAAATTATCCTGATTACAACGTTTATGCCACGTCACATCTTATAGTATCGGGAAGCACTAAAAGCATGCCCTACATAAAAAACCTGAATTTCAAGACTTCAAAAAAGAGCAACGAGGGAGTATTGGAAAGTTATTTTCACACGGTAGCAAGCAGGCATAATCCTTTACACATCGGTTCTATTTCCGTAAGGCGAGCAGCAATAGGAGAAATCCGTTTTCCAGTAGGAGTAAAAGCTGGTGAAGATCTGTATTTCATAGCACGCCTTATGGTCGAGAACGAGATAGTGTTCTCTTTAGATTACACCTACATATACAATTTTGAGGAAACAAACCGTGTGATGAATATTCACGAAAAAGTGGATGATTGCTTTGACAGTCTTCTTCAATCAGGATGCAAGGACAAATATTTGCGCCATTATGTTGCCCTTTGGCACACACGTAGAGCAGTGTATGCAATGCGAACTAAAAATACAAAGATTATCGCATATCACCTTTGGCGAAGTCTGCAAATACGACCTTTCCAAACAAAAATATTCACAGCAATGCTCTCAGCTTTGATAAGGCATTAAGAATTGAAAAGGTCATCCATAACCACCTCACTATGAACAATACTTCTGTTCTTGGCATTAGCGACACCAAATGTCGTGATGAAAGTATGAACTAAGGCCTTGTTTGTTTTGGTAAGTGCCCTAAACAAGCCAGCACGCTCACGCAGTTTGCGTTCATAATCAGATTTGATTTGATATGTATCAGTGCAGAATTTAATCTCACATAGATGTATAATCCTGTCAGCCCGTTCAATTATCAAATCTATTTGTCCGCCAGGTCTCTTTTCTTTTCTGTCTGGTTTAACATGCCATGTTGACAAAGACGTAGCGACTACTCTTATTCCCAATGCCGACTTAATCTGATTATGATGTCTCATGCAGACAATCTCAAAACTGTTGCCCATCCAGTCAAACACTGCCCCTGAATTGAGATGATTGCTCCACCACTCCTCATCGTGAGAAAAGTTATTAGCAAGAAACTTGAAATAGAACAGAGAGAAAAAGTCAATAAGACGGTAAACAGCTCCACGGCGTTTATTACCGTATTGATTCCATCTCTCTATCATATCCGACCTTTCAAGATTCTTTATAACCTTAGTGATATTGCTGCTTTTCGATGCCAGCGATTGAAAAATATCCTTGCTTGTCAAGCCAGACTCATGTTCGCTGAGCAATTGCACAATCTTTACGTATAAATCGGCATTGTCAAAAAGAGCATTATAAAGTTCGTCAAACTCCATTTTCAAAAGTGCACCCTCATTGAAAAACAGTCTGTCTATATTCTGTACAAGACTTAATGACGGGTCAAGTAAGCTATAATAAAAAGGCACGCCGCCAAATACCATATATGATTGAGTTATTTGGTAACGGTCCCATTCAATACCTCTTGTTACAAGATAGCGTTCCGTCTCATTCAAAGTAAATGGAGATAGATGCAGATTGCAAGTTATCCGGGCATGCAGTCCGCCTCTGTTGGCAACAATCTTATCCTTCATCCACGATGATGCCGAACCCGTAGCAATAAGCATGATGTTTCGTTGTGACATAGCCCAGCCATTCCAGAAGTTCTCAAGAGCGGAGACAAATTTTGATTGTTTCGCATCAATCCATGGCATTTCATCTATAAACACCACTCGTTTGCGATCTGATGGCAATGTTGAGAGGTAGTCTTCAAGAGCATAAAAGGCTTCATACCAATTGCTGAACTTGGGAAACTGTTTTGTTGAGT
>JAJPYV010000153.1 GCA_021204735.1 Prevotella sp. | reverse complement strand
TTTTCGTTTTTAGACGAAACGGAATTTAACATGCTCCCAGCAAAATCGCTGAAGCGCCACACCGACCATTTGCATAAGATTAATACAATTGTGTCTGTGTTGAAAGGTTCCGTGATTTATGGTGCCAATGGTGCAGGAAAATCAAACCTTATCAAGGCAGCCGAGTTGATGAAACGTATTGTTGTTAGTGGAAAAGTTCCTGATGACATCCATTATATAAGAAATAAGTTTTCAGATGACAATACGCCAATTTCCCAGTCTATCGAATATTCCATTGGCAATAAAATTTACAATTACGGATTTAGTTACACCTCAGGACTGTGTTTGGAAGAATGGTTGTATGAGACTGGCATAGAGCGTGCAGAGATGATATTTGAGCGCACTTATAATGAGGAAAAACGAAAGTCTGTGATAAAGATGGGAAAGCGTTTCTTGGCAAAAGATGAGAAGAATGTTATGCTGATTAAAGTTCTTGAGGAGAACATTTTGAAACCTGATGAACTTCTCGTAGCCCACGACAATATCATAAAGGACATGAAGATTTCAACGGTAAGACCTTGGTTCGCCAATAACCTATTGATTTTCTTTCCGACCACAAAATCACAGTCAATATTCAACTCTCAATATTCCGACACGGCATTTAAGCAATATTCAGAAAAACTGATGCGTGGCTTCGATGTAGGTGTCAATGGTATTGAACTGCATGAGGATGATCTTGATACTTTTGTATCACAGACAGGAATGCCACTTAACGAGATGTTCGAAGACATAAAGGCTAATCTAAAAAAGGTTTCAGCAGATGTGATTGAGACACAATATTTTACAATTGGTGTAACACGTGAGGCAAACGACAAATATGTAATCCGCAGAATTACCACCAAGCATGAGGTTGGCGATAAAGAAGTTGAATTTGAATTGAAAGAGGAGTCTGACGGTACACGCCGGCTGTTCGACTTCGCCCCAATTCTCTACGAGTTGAGAGACTCTGACAAGACTTTTATTGTTGACGAGATTGACCGCAGCATCCATGCCAACCTATTAAAATGCTTTGTGGGAAAAGTGATGAGCCTGCCTATCAAAGGACAGGTGATTTTCTCCTCTCACGAGTCATGCCTGTTGGATTGCGATATCTTCCGCAATGATGAGATATGGTTTGCCGAGAAAGACCGGGAAACACAGAGTACCCATTTCTATACCCTAAATGATTTTAAGCCACGAAATGACCTCGATATCGAAAAGGGATATCTAAAAGGTCGTTTTGGCGCCATTCCTTTCTTATCTCACCTCGAAGACTTAAATTGGGAGTAAAATGCCATACAAGAAAAGGACATATTACAAAATTGAAGAAGAAAAGGCTCGTGATTACAGTCTCTTTGTGATTGTCACAGAGGGTACAAAAACCGAGCCTAACTATTTCCAACCTTTTGACGAAATCGACCGTATAAAGGTTAGATTACTGAAACCGCAAAATGGTGACACAAGTTCTGCGCCTTCATATATTCAAGAGAGGGCACAGCATTATATCGCGGAAGAAGGTTTAGATACTAAATATGGCGATTCTTTATGGTGTGTTATTGATGTCGATAAATGGAATATTAACATGATTACATCTCTCGGACAATTTTGTTTGAATACTGGTGGTTGTAATTTGGTGGTGAGCAATCCTTATTTTGAAATTTGGCTGTTATATCACAAATTGAGTGATTTGTCTAATATCGATTGCTCGTCTTCTCATAAAGTAAAAATTGCTTTATCAAACATATCGCCCGGCGGTTATTTTTTCTTGGATTACATTCCTTTAATGGAAAAAGCAATAGTAAATGCCCGTTCCAACGATTCCGCCCCTGGTTTACAGCACTATATGCCTAAAATTCGTGAGACAAAAGTCTATGAAATGGCACAAGCACTGATTAACTGCATAGGCAAACGTCGATGGGAGCATTTCATAAATGTAATATTACCAGATTACAAAAAGAAAATATACGAAAAGTAGCTTATAAAAACAACCTGAAAAAGCTAAAGCATTTTGATTATTTTATCACCGACACCACCTGCGACATCTTCCCCGACATAGGTTACATCGATAGAGGGAAAAATAATAGTCTGATATTGTGCATATGATACATTTCTCTGTTAAATGTACACTATAAATGGAGAATGTACTCAAAGGCACTATTCCCCACTCTATTATTTGAACTGCTATAAAAACATCTTGATGTACTGCATTTCTGCGACAACCTGTCGCAGTTTTTGACAGAATTTTTTGATTAACTGAATTTTATTGATTATTCCATAATAGGAGTAGTTATATGACCCACATTCTTGTTGAATTCTACATCCCAATTATATGTATATGTTAATCCATTAATTTCTACATTAACTGTATATACACCATAGAAAGATCCCTTGTTTTTAGTTCCAACAACATATCCAACAATCGTTTCTCCAGGTTGAAGCGTTGTCTTTTTAAGATAACCTTCCTCTTTTATTTTCCTATTGGCATCAAGAACCTCTCCGTATGCAGCTATACGATTACTTGCTGTTATCCATGCCTGATAAGCAGCTGTCGCATCAAACGAAGTAGTAACGGATGCGGTAGTTCCAGAAAACGTCCTTCCCGATCCAGTTGTGCCAACGTATGCAGAGGTTGTTTGGGAAACAGACTTGCCAGCATTCTTTGACATCAAAAATTCACCTACTCCTGTAAGAAACTTATCCGTTTCATTGACACGTTTTTCTTTATATGAAAATTCAGAAAAAGAATAAACTTTTAAAGATAGTTTATTACCTTTCTTGCTTGTCCAGGTCATTGATACATTATCAGAACTGATGTCTATTGGAAACATAGAGTTATTTACTATTATTATCGATGTTTTATACCCACCTCCTCCATTTCCACCGAACAACAATCCATCTCGGTCAAAATTAACTCCTAAATTTATTCCATTATTCTCACAACTTATCCAAGGCAAATCATTTATGTACTCAAGTTTCATATCACTCGCAGATGGATTTTCATAAATGGGCTTTCCATCGGCAAAACTTACCTTACTCCATTGTCCAGCACTATTTGACATCACATAATAGTCATAAAGAGGTTTACCATTGCTGTATTCAGTCTGCACACATGTCGTGCCGTCCTCATTAAATTCAGAACAAACACCGTCCAATTCTCCAT
>JAJPYV010000142.1 GCA_021204735.1 Prevotella sp. | reverse complement strand
GTATTATTTCAGATCCGTAATCTCAGAGAAGTCCTGATCTCCATAGTCAAGATTCTCACCGCCCATACCCCAGATGAAGGTGTAGTTGTGGGTAGCTGCAGCACTGTGGATACTCCATTGTGGAGAGAGAACTGCTTGGTCTCCCTTCATCCAGATGTGGCGTGTCTCTTCGATTTCACCCATGAAGTGGCATACTGCCTGGTCTTCTGGTACCTCAAAGTAGAAGTAAGCCTCCATACGACGACTGTGTACGTGTGCTGGCATGGTGTTCCATACGCTGCCCGGTGCGAGTTCTGTCATACCCATCTGAAGCTGGCATGAATCGAGTACCTGTGTTACTATCATCTTGTTGATGTCACGCTCGTTGCTTGTCTCAAGAGCTCCTAAGTGTGCTATTACTGCATCTGCTTTTGTTACCTTCTTGCAAGGATATTCCTTGTGAGCGGTTACACTGTTGAAATAGAATTTCGCTGGTTTCGACGCATCTTTACTACTGAAATATACGTCACGGTCACCACGACCAATATACAATGCCTCTTTGTAACCGAGTGTGAATGTCTCGTCACCAACTTTCACTGTGCCCTCACCTTGACCAACGTTGTAGATACCTACCTCACGCCTTGTGGTGAAATAGTCAGCTTTCAATGGGTCGATAGCCTCGAGTTTCAGTTCTTCATTTACTGGCATGGCACCGCCGACAAGCATCCTGTCGTACATTGAATATACCATGTTTACTTCGTCTGCCGTAAATACTTTCTCGATAAGGAAGTCACGACGGATACGTTTTGTGTCATAGCTCTTTGCGTCCTCTGGATGAGCCGCATAGCGGATTTCATAATTTGTTTTCATATAATTTATTTTTTAGTTTGAATTTTGTTATTTACCCTTTTACGCATAATTACTGCAAACTTACGAAAAAAAATTGAGAAAATTATGTGTTTAACAAATAATAAAGGTAATAAATATTTATGCAAAGAAAAAACCGCACCTTAACGCATAATCGTAAGGTGCGGAAATATTATAGATTGCTTTATTGTTGTCCCAGGCGGATTCGAACCACCGCTGACAGAACCAAAAACTGTAGTGCTACCATTACACCATAGGACAATCGTGGCTGCAAAGTTAATGCTTTTTTATACTATGACCAAATTTTTCTTTAAATTTTGGCTTTTTACTCTCCCAGTGGCATTATTTAACAGTAATGAGGAAATAGTTTTTCTTGCCTCGTTGTATCAGCAGGTACTTGCCATCGATAAGGTCATCGGCGGTAATAGCACGGTCAAAGGTTTGCAGTTTGTCTTTGTTCAATGATACGCCGCCTCCTTGAACGAGTTTTCTCATCTCGCCCTTGCTTGCGAAAACAGGTGCTCCAAGTGTCAGGAGTTCTACTGCAGGTTGCCCCAACTGATCTTTGGAAATCTCAAACTGTGGTACGCCTTCGAAGATGTCGAGGAACGTCTGTTCATCAAGTTTCAGCAAACTGTCTTTAGTTGACTTCCCGAAAAGAATACTTGAAGCCTCCACTGCCATGTCGTAGTCCTCTTTGGAATGAACCATAACAGTTACTTCCTCTGCCAATTTGCGTTGCAATACACGGCGGCCGGGGTCTTGCTTGTGTTCCTCTATGAGGGCATCGATTGTTTCCTTGTCGAGACTTGTGAATATTTTGATATAACGTTCCGCGTCATCATCACTGACATTGAGCCAAAATTGGTAGAATTTATATGGAGACGTGCGTTTAGGGTCAAGCCAGATGTTGCCGCTTTCTGTCTTACCGAATTTCTTTCCGTCAGCCTTTGTTATTAGCGGACAGGTGAGTGCGAAAGCCTCAGCCTCACTGCCGAGTGTGCGGCGTATCAGTTCTGTACCTGTTGTCATGTTACCCCATTGGTCATTGCCTCCCATCTGCAACTTGCACCCTTTAGTCTGATATAGGTGCAGGAAGTCATAGCCCTGTAACAACTGATATGTAAACTCTGTGAAAGACAGGCCATCTCTCGCTTCTCCGTTGAGACGCTGTTGTACGCTATCCTTTGCCATCATATAGTTCACAGTGATATGTTTTCCAATCTCGCGGGCGAATTGCAGGAATGTCATGTCCTTCATCCAGTCGTAGTTGTTTACCAACTCCGCACGGTTTGGGGCATCGCTCTCGAAGTCAAGGAATTTCGCAAGTTGTTTTTTTATACATTCCTGGTTATGGCGAAGAGTCTCCTCATCAAGAAGATTTCTCTCTAAACTCTTTCCTGAAGGGTCGCCAATCATTCCCGTTGCGCCTCCTACAAGAGCCAATGGCTTGTGACCGCAGTGTTGAAAGTGGCGAAGCATCATCACGCCACAAAGGTGTCCTATGTGAAGAGAATCTGCCGTCGGGTCAGTTCCAAGATAGGCTGTCACTTGTTCTTTCTGCAACAGTTCTTCAGTGCCGGGCATTATCTGACTGAGCATTCCGCGCCATTTCAATTCTTCAACAAAGTTCTTTTTCATCGTATTATGCTTTTATTGTTATTGTCTTAATTATTTTTATCGAAAAATAGATGAATCTCCTTATCTTATCATGGTACTGGGTCATAACCGCTACCTCCCCAAGGATTGCATCTCAGTATTCTCCATACGGCAAGTACTAAACCTTTCAACGGACCGTGTTTCCTTATTGCTTGTATGGCATATTCCGAACATGTCGGAGTGAAGCGACACGATGGCGGGATGTAGGGAGATATGCACTTACGGTAAAACAGTATGGGCAGGCAGAGTAGCCACACAATGACTTTTCTTATCCATTTTGCAATATTTCTCATGGCTTTTCGACCCTTTCCGCCAATCTTTGCAATAGGTTTATAACCCTTTTCTCCACGTCAACCGACTCATACAGTTTGTTGTCAATCCAAATAAGTGCCATCGCTATGCCCATTCCCTCATGTTGCTTTAATGCCTCATAGAGCAAGAACTTGTTTTTCCTATATGCTTCACGAAGTTGTCTCTTCACGCGGTTACGTTTTACCGCCCTCTTGAAATGTTTCTTCGAGACACTAATCAGTACCTGTATGGGTGGGTTCCCCTCGCAGGTTTCCGTCTTCATGTAAACAAGTCTTATTGGAAAGGCAGTCAATGCTCTACTACATCCCCCGCCGAAAAGTTGTTCGATAAGTTTCCTGCTGCAGATGCGCTCATCCTTTCTGAATCTCAGGGAGCCTCGTTCTGGCATGGCAGTTTTTACTTATTGTTTTGCAGGAAGTTTTTCAAAGCACTTGTCATGGAAGGATATTCCTTTGTGGGTGCCTCCATTCCTACATTCAGTCCTGCATCATGTGCAGCCTTCGCTGTCGCAGGTCCGAAAGTGCCCACTACCACTTTGTCGTTCTTTGTGTCTTTGAATGTTGACTTGAATGCGCTTATTCCCGAGGGACTGAAAAAGATACACATATCATAGTCGAATGTCTTTACCTCTTCTTCGGTGAAATCGTTGCTGACAGTACGGTACATCACGCATTCCGTATGGTTTAGTTTCTTCGCATCAAGCAATTTCTTGACACTATCATCATGCACATCGCTCATCGGGATGAGGAATTTCTCTGTTTTATGTTTTTGCATCACTGGTATCAAGTCTTGTATCTTTCCAGTCTTGCCGAAGAATACCTTACGTTTGCGATATTGCACGTATTTCTGGATATATAAGGCTATTGTCTCCGTCACACAGAAATATTTCATTGTTTCGGGAATCTCTATCCTCATCTCGTTAGCCAACTTAAAGAAGTGGTCAATAGCATGGCGTGATGTGAAAACGATAGATGTGTAATTGAGGATGCTTATCTTTTGCTGGCGAAATTCTCTTGATGAAATACCCTCAACTTTAATAAACGGCCGAAAGACCATTTCCACATTGTAGTCCCGTTCCATATCATAATATGGCGATTTTTCGCTCGTAGGTTTTGGTTGCGATATTAAAATCCTCTTTACCATCAGTCAAAATCCTAAATGTTTATCTTAAAACAGTCTATTATCTTTACCAAAGTTCCCCACAAAAAGAGAAGAGGTATTATTTCAAGGGCACAAAAGTACAAAATAATTTGCAAACAAAAGACTTTCTGTCGGAAAAACGTAACAAAACACTTATAAAATAAAAGTATTTTGACAATTATTATAACAAAACATAAGTAAAATGTCCCATAAATAATGGGAAGGTTGATATATGAAAGTATTACTACCAAGGGGAATAATGCTATGCCTTCTACTGATGTGATAAAGAGTAATGATTTGAGCCATACCATATTACTGCTCTTGTCGAAAAATACGCTGTTAACAACCCAATATAATAAGGTTTTAATGGAAAAATATGCTACGAACACAGCAAAAAATATTGTCAATTGAAGATAGATAGGCATTATGAAGAATGTCGTATCTGCAAATTGTTGTGTGTAGATGAATGACAACAGCGCAAAAAGAAGACATGACTGTAAAACTAAAAAAAATTGGAAACGATACTCGTTGGTAGTCTCTGTATATTCTGCCGTGTGTTTTCTATGCTCGTTAAAAAATCCTTTCGTTTGTCGGGCGATTAACCGCCCTGTTTTAGACAATCCTATCAAAACGAGAATGAAGCATACCAACAAAATGGATGTTATCATGTTGTCGTTTCTGATTGTATAGGGCAAAGGATTTCCCGAAATGCCATTCAATGCTCTTGTACCTTTACTATAGAGCAAAGAGTCACTAAAAAAATAGTTTTCTTTATAATAAAGTGGTAATTCATCGGAATCTTCGCATTCTGTAATTGCCTCTTCATAAAGTTGCAGGGAATCGGTGTCGCTTTCGTTCTCTTGCCCTTTTTCTTCCGTAAAGGTGTATGTTTGTAGAGTGTCTTTTTTTATGTGGTTTCGTACAGGTTTTGATGTTATCGGCACAATATTTTGTTGCTGAACGACATCCGTTTGTCTTTCACCAACTGTCGGTTCTTCCAAATTATGGGAATCGGCAACTTCTGTTGAGTCTACCTGTAAGAATGTCATTGCCTCGCAATATCTGTCAAAAATCAATCAGATACTTATAATCCGAATGCCGCTTTTATCTCATCTTTCTTGTCGAGCTTCTCCCATGTGAACAATTCCACTTCCATTACTTTCGTTTCGTGATAACGACTGGTAAATATTTTTTTCTTCATTTCGTTTTTCCGTCCCATGTGACCGTAGGCTGCCGTCTCACTGAATATCGGCTGGCGTAGTTTCAAGGCTTTTTCTATTGCTTTCGGACGTAGGTCAAAATGTTTACCAATCCATGAGGCTATCTCTCCATCGGTCATGTTGGTGTGGTTCTTGCCGTATGTGTTCACGTATATGCTTACTGGTTTGGCGACACCAATGGCGTAACTCACTTGTACTAATATTTCATCGGAAACACCTGCCGCTACCATGTTCTTAGCTATGTGGCGTGCCGCATAGGCTGCCGAACGGTCAACCTTACTGGAGTCCTTGCCGGAAAATGCGCCACCTCCATGCGCTCCTTTGCCTCCGTAGGTGTCCACTATTATCTTCCTTCCTGTAAGTCCGGTGTCTCCATGGGGCCCGCCGATAACAAATTTGCCTGTCGGGTTTACAAAATATTTTATGTCATCATTGAACAATGACAGCACTTTCTCGCTGTTTAAACTACTCTTGACACGTGGGATAAGAATATTTATCACATCATCTTTGATTTTGGCAAGCATCTTTTCATCATCAGGGTCAAACTCATCGTGCTGTGTTGATACTACTATCGTGTCAATGCGTCTTGCAGTGCCATTGTCATCATATTCTACTGTAACCTGACTCTTTGCATCGGGTCGTAAATAGGTCATCACCTTTCCTTCCTTGCGTATGTCGGCAAGAGTCTTCATGATAAGATGGGCGAGGTCAAGTGAAACGGGCATATAGTTGTCTGTCTCATTGCAGGCGTATCCGAACATCATGCCCTGGTCGCCGGCTCCCTGGTCTTCTTCCTTCCCGTTGTCCACACCTCTATTTATGTCATCGCTCTGTTCGTGGATGGCGTTAAGAATACCGCAAGAGTCACCGTCAAATTGGTATTCTGATTTGGTGTATCCGATTTTTTTTATCGTGTTACGGGCAATCGTTTGCAAGTCAACATATTCCTCGCTGCTAACCTCTCCGGCTATCACTGCCTGTCCAGTTGTAACGAGAGTCTCAATCGCCACTCTTGCCTTGTCATCGTATGCTAAAAACTGATCGAGTATTGCATCGGATATTTGGTCGGCTACCTTGTCAGGATGCCCTTCCGACACCGATTCTGATGTGAATAAATATGCCATTTCAGTTGCTTATGTAATAATAGGTTGCAAAGTTAAAGCAAATACGATTAAACGCAAAAAAATTGCAACTTTTTTGGTCACTTTTGACTATAGTATCATTATTATATATTTTCTTATTTTACAAAACACCGTTAATGCCACTGAAAATATTTTATAAATTCTCAATTTTTTTCTCTGTGTATTTATATTTTAATTAAATTTGCAAATTGTATGAAACAAAAATGTTTTGGTTTATCGTCAATGAGAGAGTTATACGAAAATATAATATTAAAAAATAATTTTTACTACTATGAGAATCTTTAAATCTACACTATTATGCGTCATAGCAAGTATGGCGTTTGCTACTTCAGGAATGGCACAGATTTCTGAGTATGATTACAATGAGCCTGTAGGGTGGGCTACGCTTGGTGCAAGGCAGGTAACAGGAGGTAATGAAGAGAATCCTGTACTCGTTACGACATACGACGAGCTTGTTGCAGAACTGAAAGGAACTGATTACAAAACAATCTACGTCCAAGGAGAGATACAATTTCCTGGACCGGTTTTGAAATTAAGCAGCGTGCAGAACAAGACGATATATGGTCTTCCTGGTTCTGCTTTTGTAAATCCTTATCATACAGCAAATGTTGACTCAACTGGAATATTGAGCTTGAGTTCTTGTCAAAACTTTATTATCCGTAATGTAACTTTCAAGAGTGCTGGTGCATACGATATTGATGGAAACGACAATCTCAACTTTACTGGTTGTAAGTATATGTGGGTTGACCACTGTGATTTCCAGGATGGTGTTGACGGAAACTTTGACTGTAACAACGGTTCCGACTATATCTGCGTTTCATGGTGCCGTTTCCATTATCTCATATCACCGTGGTCTGGTGGTTCTGGTGGTTCTAATGACCATCGTTTCAGCAATCTTTGGGGTGGTAGTGATAGCAATGCAACCAAAGATAAAGGACATCTGAACACTACTTTCTATAGCTGTTGGTGGGATGATGGTTGTAAGGAGAGAATGCCGAGGATACGTTTTGGTCAGGTGCATCTGCTCAACTGTCTTTATTCATGTACAGGAAATAACTATTGTGTCGGAACAGGTTATATGAGCAACGTATATATTGACAGGTGTACTTTCGTTGACGGTATCAAGTATCCATATAAGAATTATGCTACAAGCGGTTCATATACCGATTATAACTTGACAGTTTCCGGCTGTTTAGGTGTAGATGATTATCAGCATAAAAGTGGTGACAATGATTATTTTATCCCTTCAGAAAAATATGAGCTCGAAGGTTATGATGTAGATCTCGTTGAGACTGAAGTCAGCACTCATGCAGGTGCTACTTTGAATATCACTTATGGTGAAGGTATTGACACAGGTATCGGTCAGATAATCAGCAGTGATACCAAGACGGTTGGTATAAACTACTATTCTCCATCGGGTATGAAGTTATCACAGCCGCAGAAAGGCATGAACATTGTTGTTCGTCAGATGTCTGATGGCACGATAAAGACAACTAAAGAAATAATTAAATAATTGTGGATTAAGGACTGACGAGATAGGGCTTGCCAGTCCTTTTTCTTTTCTTTCCAATCCCACTAAATCCCTATCACTAAAAATTACAATGGAACAAAAAGAGAAAGACAACATGCAGTTGCCCGATAATGCTTTCACCGAACTGAAAGAGGGCGAGGAATACAAACCTGTGATGAACCCAAAGAGGTCTTATCCAGAAGTAAATGGTTGGTCGGTTACATGGGGTGTGCTTATGGCAATACTCTTCTCTGCCGCAGCTGCCTATCTTGGTTTGCGTGTGGGACAAGTGTTCGAGGCTGCCATACCTATCGCCATAATCGCTGTCGGGGTGTCTACAGCCGCAAAACGAAACAATGCCTTAGGCGAGAATGTCATCATCCAGAGTATAGGCGCCTGTTCGGGTGCTGTGGTGGCAGGTGCTATCTTTACCTTACCGGCTATCTACATCCTCAAGGATAAATACCCTGAAATGAGTGCATCGTTCATCCAGATTTTCCTCAGTTCTCTGCTTGGTGGTATCCTTGGCATTCTCTTTCTCATACCGTTCCGTAAGTATTTTGTCAGTGACATGCACGGCAAGTACCCTTTCCCAGAAGCAACAGCGACAACACAGGTGCTTGTCAGTGGCGCGAAGGGTGGCAAACAGGCTAAACCATTGCTGATAGCCGGTCTTGTAGGTGGTATATATGACTTTATAGTTGCCACTTTCGGTTGGTGGAACGAGAATTTCACCACGAGAGTGTTCGGTTGGGGCGAGGCTCTTGCTGACAAGGCAAAGCTCGTTTTTAAGGTAAATACTGGTGCGGCAGTTCTCGGTCTTGGCTATATCGTAGGTCTTAAATATGCCTTTATCATCTGTCTCGGTTCGGTGGCTGTGTGGTGGATTATCGTGCCGGGAATGGCTCTCATCTTCCCCAATGACGTGTTGAATATGTGGAATCCTTCCATAACCGACCCTGTTGGAGCAATGTCCCCAGAGGTTATCTTCACCTCATACGGCAAGTACATCGGTATCGGTGGTATCGCAATGGCGGGTATAATAGGCATAATCAAGTCGTGGGGTATCATCCGCAATGCGGTTGGCTTGGCTGCAAGGGAAATGAAAGGTGGCAAAAAAGATGATAAAGCTCAACTTAGGACACAGCGCGACATCTCGTTCAAGGTAATAGCCATAGGTGTAATAGCCTCGATAATAGCCATATTCATCTTCTTCTGGGCTGGCGTGATGCATGGTAACCTGTTGTTTGCTATTATCGGACTGCTCCTCGTGGCAATAATAGCTTTCCTTTTTACCACAGTAGCCGCAAATGCCATAGCAATCGTGGGCAGCAATCCTGTGTCTGGAATGACACTTATGACACTTATCCTCACTTCCGTGGTAATGGTAGCCGTAGGTCTTAAAGGTACTGGCGGCATGGTGGCTGCCCTTATCATGGGTGGCGTTGTGTGCACTGCCTTGTCGGTTTCTGGCTCGTTTATAACCGACTTGAAGATTGGTTATTGGCTTGGCTCTACGCCGAAGAAGCAGGAGTCGTGGAAGTTTTTTGGAACGTTGGTATCGGCGGCTACCGTCTGCGGTGTGATGATATTGCTCGACAAGACTTACGGTTTTGCAAGCGGACAACTTGCCGCTCCGCAGGCGAATGCTATGGCTGCGGTTATCGACCCTCTGATGAACGGTATCGATGCACCGTGGATTCTCTATGGTATAGGTGCGCTGATAGCAATCATATTGACATGGCTGAAAGTGCCTGCTCTTGCTTTTGCCCTTGGTATGTTCATTCCTTTGGAACTCAACATACCACTACTCGTGGGAGGTGCAATCAACTGGTTTGTTACTACTCGCTCTAAAAATGAGAATGTCAACAAGGAGCGTGGTGAGAAGGGTACGCTTATAGCAAGTGGATTTATCGCCGGTGGTGCTCTCATGGGTGTTGTCAGTGCTTTGCTCCGCTTCGGTGGCATTAACTTGATGAACGATGCCTGGCTAAACAACTCCCTATCTGAGGTGGTATCTCTCGTTGCTTACATCCTATTAATAGCTTACTTTGTAATCGCCACAAAGAGAAAGTGATTTGTTGAGGCCTTCCTCAAACAATGTTGCAAGAGTGCCGATTCCTAAAATTTAATTATCATCTGATGACTCGGCAAATGCAGCCATCTCAGCTGCCGCTATTATATCTTCTTTTGTAAGGGGTTTGGATTTTGTATCAGTATCGGAAAGGGATGTTTCTTCTGTGGTTGCCTCCTTTTCCGTTACTTGTTTTAAATCCATATCTAAATCTTTTCCTTCTACTGTCTTTCTTGATTTGCGTGTTGTCTTTTTCTCTTTTTCCTTCTCTTGTTCAGGCTGTTCCTGTTCCTGATGAATGATGAATTCTTCCTTGACTTCCACGTCAGGAACATTCTCAATAGGTTCCTCCTCCATTTTCGTACGGTCTGCTTTGGCAGCGAAAACAGCATCTATAAACTGAGGCTTACGCCTAAGACTTTGCAATGTTATTTTACTTGCATTTTGCTGACTTTCTTTTTTGGAATAACCTACACCCTTACCAGCTTCTATTCCCTCGATAACTGCCATGTAAGAAAACACAGGACTATTATTATTGTCGCGTTTCTGCTCTATCAATTTAAATTCAAGAACCACCTTGTTCTTCTGGCACCATTCTATGAGTTTGCTCTTGAAATTTACCTCTTTATAAGCCACCTTGTCGAGATTGATTACTTGCGACAGTATACGTTTCTGCATGAAACGCATGCAGGCATTGTAACCCCTGTCGAGATATATCGCACCCACGAGAGCTTCAAAAGCGTTTCCTTCCATGTAACTGTTGTGGGATGATGAATGGCCACTTGATAAAATCAACTGACTGATTCCTATCTCGTTTGCCAACTTGTTGAGAGTCTCCCGTTGCACGATTTTACTACGGGTATTAGTGAGAAACCCCTCACGCTTGCCCTCAAAACGTCTGAACACGATGTCACCTACTATTGCATCAAGAATGGCATCACCCAAGAACTCAAGACGCTCGTTGTTCACAGGCTTCCCTTTTGAGTTGCGGTGAGCAATGCTCTTATGCATAAGAGCCGTCTTGTATAAAGAGATTTTGTGGGGGAAGAACCCCATAATTTTATATAAAGATAAATAAAGCTCCTTTTCTTTACGGAAAGGGAGCTTTATTTTATCAATAAAGTTATCAATCGTCATATTTTTTGAAGATTACACAGGCATTATGTCCTCCAAATCCAAACGTATTGCTAAGGGCGGCACGTACAGTGCGCTTTTGTGCTTTATTGAAAGTGAAATTAAGATTATAATCAATCCCCTCGTCCTTGTCATTTTCATCATGGTTGATCGTCGGAGGGATGATATCGTTCTGAACCGCAAATACGGTTGCCATTGCCTCAACTGCTCCTGCAGCACCAAGCAAGTGACCGGTCATTGACTTTGTGGAACTGATGTTCAGTTTATATGCAGCGTCCCCAAAAACCTCTTTGATAGCTTTTACCTCAGAGATATCACCAACTGGCGTTGATGTTCCGTGTACGTTGATGTAGTCAATGTCCTCAGGTTTCATACCTGCATCGTCAAGAGCGTTTTGCATAACAAGCTTAGCTCCAAGACCTTCCGGATGCGAAGCAGTGATATGATAGGCATCGGCACTCTCGCCTTCACCAACCATCTCTGCGTAAATCTTCGCTCCACGTGCCTTTGCATGCTCAAGCTCTTCAAGGATAAGACATCCTGCTCCCTCACCCATCACGAAACCGTCACGACTTGCACTGAATGGGCGCGATGCCCTCGTCGGGTCGTCATTACGTGTCGATAAGGCATGCATGGCATTGAAACCGCCTACACCACAAGCGCAAAGTGCTGCCTCAGCACCTCCTGCTACAATGACGTTCGCCTTTCCTAATCTGATATGATTGTACGCATCAGCAAGTGCATTCGTAGAGGAAGCACAAGCAGACGTAGTGGTATAGTTCGGTCCATGGAATCCATAAATCATGGAAATATGCCCCGATGCTATATCGGCAATCATTTTCGGAATAAAGAAAGGATTGAATTTCGGACCGTTTGCCTGGTTGATACCATAGTATTTCACCTCTTCCTCAAAGGTATTAATACCACCAATACCAACACCGTAAATCACTCCGATGCGGTTTTTGTCTACCTTTTCTAAGTCCATTCCACTGTCCTCAACTGCCTGTTTTGCCGCCACGATGGCAAACTGGGTATATCTGTCCATCTTGCGAGCCTCTCTACGGTCGATATATTCGTTAAGGTCAAGTCCCTTAACCTCGCAAGCGAACTGTGTTTTGAACAGTGAAGCGTCAAACAAAGTAATAGGGGCTGCGCCACTGACACCCGCAAGTAGGTTTTTCCAAGTTTCCTCCTTGTTGTTTCCGAGCGGTGTCACTGCGCCCATACCTGTTACTACTACTCTTTTTAATTCCATCTATTTATTTGTGGAATTTTATTTCTGGTTCTCTTCGATGTACTTGATGGCATCACCTACTGTGGCAATTGTCTCAGCCTTATCGTCAGGAATAGAGATGTTGAACTCTTTCTCAAACTCCATAATCAACTCTACTGTGTCAAGAGAGTCTGCACCTAAGTCGTTAGTGAAACTTGCCTCTAACTTTACTTCTGATTCGTCAACACCAAGTTTATCAACAATGATTGCTTTTACTTTTGATTCAATTTCTGACATGATTGTAATTTTTTAAAATGTTAATAAAATTTTCTATTTAGATTTGCCTCGTAACATACGGCATTTTGATAATTTGTATGCTATTTGCCACAAGGTCGGATTAAAAAATCGGTGCAAAGGAAATCATTTTTATTCAATGGTGCAAATATTTTTGACAAAAAAGTGTTTAATTTTGCACATAAGGTGTATAATTGTGCAATTATTTACCCCTTTCCCCTTACTTTTTTAATTCTTTTTTGCATTTACAGAGATATAATGCAATGAATGGTAGATTAGAAAACCTTCAATATTCACTAAAGATCATAGGGAAGGGCACGACTGTATGTCTCTCGCCTAAGAGGATAGTTGTTGCGCAATTGCTCAAACTTTTCTGGTGAGTTTTTTAATTTCATGCTATCATCATGTGGATTATAAAGTTGCAGACAAAGAGTTTCTGCTTTATCAGAAGGAACAAAACTGTCAGGCAATGACGGCGGTTCTACATGAGGACAATTTTCTATCCCGAAATGGCGGCATAATCCTTCCAAAACCATATTGTCGGCATTCACCTTACCGTCTGCACTGTATCCGGCTATATGTGGAGTTCCGAGCCATACCTTTTCAAGCAAGTCAAGATTTATTGTAGGCTCGTTTTCCCATGTGTCTATCACCACATCGTGCACCTTGTCAGAAATTATAGCTTTTAGTAAAGCATCATTATCCACCACACCACCACGACTTGTATTTATTATAATAGGATGTCGTTGCAAATGTGAGAAGAACTCAGAGTCTGCCAAATGAAACGTAGCGTATTTCCCGTGTTTTGTCAACGGTACATGGAAGGTTATAATGTCGCTCTCTATTGCTATATCTGTCATTTCCACAAACCTGCCAACGTCACCCCTGTCTTTTCGTGGAGGGTCGCATACAAGAACTTTCATGCCAAAGTCTGAAGCCACGCTTGCCACTTTCGTACCAACGTTTCCGCAACCCACAATACCTATTGTCATGCCTTTTAGAGTTGCTTTCTTCTCTCGTTTCAATAGTATTAAAACTGACCGTATATACTGTGCCACCGAAGATGAGTTGCACCCAGGACAATTCATCCACTCAATCCCTGCACGTTGCATGTAATCCGTGTCGATATGGTCGTAACCGATAGTCGCTGTAGCAACAAATCTGACTTTACTCCCACCGAGTAATGCTTCATTGCAGTGGGTACGTGTCCTTACTATAAGTGCGTTGGCGTCATGCACATCTTCTGGACGTATGTCCATACCGTTTAAATACACAGCATTATCTGTTATATTACTGATAGCATCTCTTATATAAGGTATTTTTGCGTCAATTACTATCTTCATATATTTTCCGTACAATCAAACTTTCAACTTTCAACTTTCAACTTCAAACTCTCTTCCAAGAGCCATGCAAAGTTAGTAATTATCCGTTACTATCAGGGCGTTTCCGTAAATTTTACGGTTTTTTTATTGGTATTATGAAAATAAACATTTACTTTTGCAAAGAACAAACACACATATTTGACATGTCATTTACCGAACTTTGCAATAGCATTTTCATTAAGGCGATAAATGATTATCACCTTGTTGACGATGTTGACAACCTAATATGTAATCCGTATAAAGCGGAAACTATAGAAAACAGCCTGTACCTTAAATGTTGGATTGATACTGTACAGTGGCATCTTGAAGATTTAATACGCGACCCTAATATCGACCCTGCCGAGGCTTTGCTTTTGAAACGGCGTATAGACCGTAGCAATCAGGAGCGCACTGACCTTGTGGAACAGATTGACGGTTATTTATTTTATAAGTATAAGGACGTGAAAGTATTGCCCGATGCACGCATAAACACTGAAAGTCCTGCTTGGGCAGTTGACAGACTATCTATACTTGCACTGAAAATATATCACATGAAGGAGCAAACGGAGCGCACGGACGCTGATGCAGAACATAAGCAGCGTTGTCTACAAAAACTTGACATACTTCTCCAGCAACAGATAGATTTGTGCACGGCAATTGACCAATTGCTTGACGACATAGCCGAAGGGCGTAAGTACATGAAAGTCTATCGTCAGATGAAAATGTACAACGACCCTGCTACCAACCCCATATTGTATGCTAAGAAAAACAAATGAAAACTGAGCATATACTTATAATCAGATTTTCTGCCATGGGTGATGTTGCAATGACAGTTCCTGTGGTCTATTCACTTGCACGGCAATATCCCGATGTGAGGATAACCATGCTGAGCCGTCCTTTTGTCCGCCCGTTCTTTGAGAATATGCCATCAAATGTGGGGGTTATGGAGGCAGATCTGAATAGAGAGTATAAGGGGATGATGGGATTGAATGCCCTTTACCGTAGATTGACGGCGAAGAATTTCACTGCCATAGCTGATTTACATAATGTGTTACGGTCAGATTATCTGCGTATGCGTTTTAATATGGACCGTTACCGAGTAGAGCATATTGACAAGCATCGTGCTGGCAGAAAGGCACTTGTGGCTTCGTCTGGAAAACAGTTAGTGCAGCAGCCCACTCCGTTCGATAATTATGCCGACGTATTCGGACGTCTCGGCTATCCCGTAAAACTCGAATTCACGTCGATATTTCCACCAGAAGGTGGTGATATGAGTGAATTGCCTCATGCGCTTGATATTCCAAAGGGGAAAGAGCGTTGGATTGGTATAGCACCTTTTGCCGCCCATGTAGGAAAAGCATACCCTACCAGACTGATGGAGGAGGTAATAGTTAAGTTGGTTGACCACTATCCAGAAAGCAGGATTTTTCTTTTCGGTGGAAAGAATGATAATCTTGACATCTTGAAGAAATGGTGTGTGAAATATGCCCAATGCGTGTGTGTACCTGACCACGTGAGAAACCTGCGTCAGGAACTTGTCTTGATGAGTCATCTTGACGTAATGGTATCTATGGACAGCGCCAACATGCACATGGCATCCATTGTGGGAACTACCGTTGTCAGTGTGTGGGGGGCTACACATCCATTTGCAGGTTTTTTGGGCTGGAATCAGAAAATGGAGAATGTGGTGCAGATTGACTTGCCTTGCCGTCCGTGCAGTATTTTCGGTAATAAACTGTGCATGAGAGAGGACTATGCCTGTTTGAAGAATATCTCTCCGGAACTCATTGTGGCTAAGGTTGACAGGGTTCTCAGTGAGATGCCGTTGGAAATCCCTTCCACTTAAAGTGGAATTAATAAAATACCGCTATAAGCGGGAAATAGTGATTAGTTTTTTTATTTTTTTAAATTAGAAGAAGAAAGGAAAATTATGAAAAAGTATGTTTGTGACACATGTGGTTATATTTATGATCCTGAAGTAGGTGACCCTGACAGTGGAATACAGCCTGGAACGGCATTTGAGGATATTCCTGACGATTGGGTATGTCCTCTGTGTGGTGTCGGAAAGGATGAGTTTTCTGTTTTGGAGGACGACTGATTAAAGTAGCCCCTTCCAACCCTCACAAAAGTAGAAGCC